>DASQVF010000124.1:0-7307 GCA_035640915.1 Propionibacteriaceae bacterium | reverse complement strand
AAGCCGGCCACGGTCGGCGGACCGACGCCGACCGAGGCACTGATCCTGGTCTGTGCCCACGGGATGCACGACGCGTGCTGTGCCATTCGCGGCCGCCCGGTCGCCGCGGCCCTGATGGAGCACTTCCCGGACCAGGTGTGGGAGTGCAGCCACGTCGGTGGGGACCGCTTCGCCCCCAACGTGGTGCTGCTGCCCGACGGCTTCTACTACGGCAACCTCGAGCCGGTGTCCGCGGTCCGTACGGTGCGGCAGCACCTGGCGGGTGTCGTGGACGCGGCATGGCTGCGAGGGACGGCGGACGTACCGCCACCGGTACAGGCCGCGGTCGTGGCGACCTACCAGCGACTGGGACCGCTCGCCCCCGGAGCGGTGACGGCCGAGACGGTGGATCAGGTCGGGCCGCACGACGGTCACGGCTCCGAGACCACCGCCGTGCTGCGGGTGGCCGACGCGGGCCGCGTCCGGGTGCAGATCCGCGCGGTCCGCCGACCGGTCGCCAAGCTGACCTGCCGGGCCCCGCGCGAGACTCCGGCCACCGAGTACCGCGTCGTCTCCTTCCAGCCAGTGACCTGAGGCGGACCCCTATCGCCGCGGCAGGCGCCGCGGTCAGAGCGTGACGCGCAGGATCTTGTCGTCGTCCCGGCCGGGGTCGGCCCGGCCATCGGTGTTGCTCGTGGTCACCCACAGAGCGCCGTCGGGGGCGACCGCGACGGTGCGGATCCGGCCGTGGTCCTCCGCGAAGTAGGCGCGAGGCTCTCCGGCATCGGTCCCGGACAGCGGCACGGCGAACAGACACTGCCCGCGCAGCGCCCCGACGAAGGCAGTGTTCCGGGTGATGGCCAGCCCGGCCGGTGAGCAGGTGTCGGTCGGCGACCAGGTGACCTTGGGCGAGACGAAGCGGGAGTCGCCGGAGGCGCCCTCCACGTCGGGCCATCCGTAGTTCCGGCCGCGGCTGATCAGGTTGAGCTCGTCGGTCTGCTTCTCGCCGAACTCGGTCGCCCACAACCGGTTCTGCCCGTCCAGCGCCAGACCCTCGACGTTGCGGTGGCCGTAGCTCCAGGTGCGGTTGCGGAACGGGTTGCCGGGAGCGGCACGACCGTCGGGGCGTATCCGGAGGATCTTCCCGCCGAGCGAACTGCGGTCCTGGGCGAGCTCGGACTGTTCCGCGTCGCCGGTGGACACGAACAGCAGGCCCTCGGCGTCGAACCGCAGCGCTCCGCCGTTGTGGTGCACGCTGGCCGGGATGTCGGTCAGCACCGGCACCGGGCGGCCGGTCCGACCGCCGGCCACGCTCAGCCGAACGACTCGGTTGTCGTTCCGGGTGGACATGTAGGCGAAGAGGGTCTCCTCGTCGCCGGGAGCCAGGGCGAGGCCGAGCAGGCCGCCCTCCCCGATCCCGGAGGGTGCGGCGACCCCGGTCACCTCTCCCAGCGTGGTCACCCTGCCGCCGGCCGTCACCCGGCGGATCCGGCCGGTGTTGCGCTCGCTGAGCAGCGCCTCCCCGGAGGCCAGGAACGCGATCCCCCACGGCACGTCGAGGTTGTCGGCGACGGTGCCGGCCAGCTTCGGCCGTGGCGGTCCGGTCGGCCCCCCGCTCGGCGTCGGACTCCGGCCGGGCCTGGGACTGCCGCTGGGGGACGCCGTCGGGCTGGACGGCGGCGGACTCGACGACGTCGATCCCGAGGTGGTCGGCTCCGGATCGCCGGCACAGCCCGCCAGGGCGCCGGCGGCGACACCGGCGGAGACCAGCAGGAAGTGACGTCGGGAAACCATGATCTCGATTCTGACGCGGAGACGGCGGAGGATGCCTTCTCGCCGAATTCGGCGAGATTCCCCAGCCAGGCCGATATGTCCCCGTAACGCAACAACCAGTAGGGTCCGTGCATGGCTACCTCTGCCGCACAGGACATTCTCGAGCACAGTGAGCTGAAACGCTCGATCACTGCCAAGCAGCTGTACTTCTACGTGGTCGGCGACGTCCTCGGCTCGGGCATCTACGTCCTGGTCGGTCTGGTCGCCGCGGCCGTCGGCGGGGCATTCTGGATGGCCTTCCTGGCCGGCGTCGCAATCGCCCTCATCACCGGCCTCGCGTACGCGGAGCTGGTCACCAAGTACCCGCAGGCCGCCGGCGCCTCGCTCTACATCAACAAGGCCTTCCGCAGCCCCATCCTGACGTTCTTCATCACCATCTGCATGCTGTCGGCGAACATGGCCGCGGTCGGGTCGCTGGCCTCGGGCTTCGTGCGCTACTTCAGCGGCCTGATCGGGCTCTCGGAGGAGTCCATCTGGCGGGCCACCATCGTGGCGCTGATCTTCATCGCGATCATCACCATCATCAATCTGATCGGCATCACCGAGTCGGTGGTCGTGAACGTCGTCATGACCTTCATCGAGCTCACCGGCCTGGTGATCGTCATGATCATCGGCGTCATCGCCCTGGTCACGGCAGTCAACGAGCCCGGGGTGCTGTTGCAGTTCACCGCGGAGGGTTCGCCGGTCATCGCGGTACTCGCCGGCGTCTCCCTGGCCTTCTTCGCCATGACCGGGTTCGAGAACGCGGCCAACGTCGCCGAGGAGACCGTCGACCCCGCCCGCGCCTACCCACGAGCGTTGATCGGCGGCATGTTCACCGCGGGCGTGGTCTACGTCCTGGTCTCCATCTCCGCGGCCCTCGCCCTGCCCATCGAGACGCTGGCCGGAAACACGCTGCTCGAGGTGATCCGGGCGGGCATCCTGCCGGTCCCGGTGCCGGTGATGCTGGTGATCTTCGGCCTGATCGCCATGATCGCCATCAGCAACACCACCTTGGTCACGGTGGTGGCCCAGGCCCGCATCCTGTACGGGATGGCCCGGGAGGACGTGGTGCCGTCAGTGTTCGCCAAGATCCACCCGACGCGACGCAGTCCCTACGTGGCGCTGCTCTTCGGCGCCGGCATCGTCGGCGCCCTGCTGGTGGTGGGCGCGGCGATCCGGACCAGCCAGGCCGGCGCCGGCTTGGCCGCCGACGACCAGCTCGACATCGTCGACCGGCTGGCCACCATCACCGTCGTGTTCCTGCTGTTCATCTATGCGCTGGTGATCGTCGCCTGCCTGAAGCTGCGCGGCAAGGACGAGGGCCCTCACGTCTACAAGGCGAACACCCCGCTGCTGATCGTCGGGATCCTCGGCAACCTGGCCGTACTCACCTACACGCTGATCGACGACCCGAGCTCGCTCTACTGGGTTGCCGGCCTGCTGGCCGTCGGCCTGGTGCTGTACCTTCTCGAGCGGTTCTTCGGCAAGAAGCAGCTACGACCGCCAGGCGCCGAGCGCGGCGACCCCGAGGCAGCCGACCTGCCCCCGTCCAACAAGGAGCTCTGACTCATGCACTGCATCGTCGCCACCGACGGCTCTCGCGCCTCGCTGGTCGCGGCCCGGCAGTTCAAGTGGATCGCCGACTCCCGGGAGATCACCGACGTGACTGTCGTCGCGGTGGTCAGCCCGTACGCCGCGGTGCCGTTCGCCAACGAGCTCGGCCCGCACCGCACCACCGAACTGACCGAGCTCAGCTTCGCCGACGAGGCAGAGACCGCGGTCGACATCGTCGCGGCGGAGTTCGACGGCTGGGGCCCGGCCATTCACAAGCAGATCCGCAGCGGCTCCCCGGCGCAGGAGATCATCCGAGCGGCCGAGGACGTCGAGGCGGACCTGATCTCCCTGGCCGCGGGCAGCCGGGGCCTCACCCGGACGATCCTGCTCGGCAGCACCGCCTCGCGGGTCCAGCATTCCGCGCCGTGCCCGGTGCTGGTCTGCCGCCCCACCCCGAGGAGCGAGCGCGCCACCGGCTGAGCCGGGAAAGGGCGCCGCGGCGAGGACCGTGATGCGGATCCTCGTCGTCGAGCACGAGGCCGACGCCGGGATCGGGCTGGTCGGTGAGCGGATCCAGCATGCCGGAGCCGAGATGGTCGTGGTCGGTCCGGAGGCGGGCCAGGAGGTGCCCCGCTCGGCCGCGGTGTACGACGGGGTCGTCGTGCTCGGCGGCAGCCCGAGCCCCTCCGACGACTCGGTGAGCTGGTTCCCGAATGTGCGGGCGTTGATTCGCGACTGCGTCGACCGCGAGGTCCCGCTGCTGGGCATCTGCCTGGGCGCACAGCTGCTCGGACTGGTGGCCGGCGGCCACACGGACCTGGTCCGCGGCGGCCCGGAGATCGGCGTCTGCACTCTCCGGACGACTGCGGCGGCCGCGGGTGATCCGCTGCTCGGCGACCTGCCGACGCTGGCCCGGTCTCTGGAGTGGCACTTCTACGAGGTCCGCGACCTGCCCGCCGAAGCCGAGCTGCTGGTGACCGGCGACCGCTCTGCGCACCAGGCGTTCCGGGTCGGTAGGTACGCCTGGGCCATGCAGTTCCACCTGGAGGCGCTGCCGTACACCGCAGAGGCCTGGTCCCGCGGCCAGGACGAGTTGCTCGCGGCCGTCGGTCTCACCGGCGGGCGGCTCGTCGCCCAGATGCGCGAGGCCGAGCCGGAGATGCGCGACACCTGGTCCCCCGTCGCCGACCGGTGGCTAGACCTGTGCGCCAGGCTCCGGAACGGATGAGTCCGGAACCGGCCCGAGCATCTCGATGCCGAGGAGGCGGTCGGTGCCCGCTGGCTGGATGCCCTGCGGAAGGACCTGATGGCGATCCAGCGGGCCGCTGAGGTCAGCGGCGCTGCAGAGCGGCCAACTCCTCGAGCTCGATCGGCGACACCAGCGGGTCGGCGTGGCGATGCACCAGCAACCACTCGGCACCGTCGCGCCGGTACACGTGGGTGATCCGCAACGACAGGTCCTGGTCCGGCTGGCCGCCGACCCGTCCGTGCTGCCGCTCGATCATGGCCAGCACGATGGTGTCTCCCCAGGCGTGGCTCTCGATGTGCTCGAGCGTTGCGTCGCCGTCGGCGAACGGGCTCGCCCACCCCGAGAACTCGGCTGCCCGGTCCTCGTGCCGGCTGGCTGGCCCTCCAGTGGGTCGCAGCAGCGTGAAGCCCGGCGCGTGGCGAACGAGGTCCAGGTAGCGACCCATGTCCCCCCGCATCCAGGCATCGGACGCCTCCTCGGTGCGGCGGACGAGCGCCGCCAGGTCCTCGTCGGTGCTCGTGGAATCCATTCCCGCATTGTCGCCCGTCCCGCGGGTAGGGCCCGACGGAGACCGACCGCGACCCACTGCGCCAGCCCGTTGCCGGAACTCACGTGTACGTGAGTTCCCGCGGCGATACCCAGGTTGCAACGTGGGTATCGCAGAGGCAACCAACGTGTACGTGGGTTCCACCGAAAGGGCGCCGCATAGCGTGTGTCCGGAGCACACCATCCCGCGACGATGCAGAGGAGTACAGGCATGGAATACAGGCAGCTCGGCCGGTCAGGTCTGAAGGTGTCGACGGTCACCCTCGGCACGATGGGGTTCGGTGGCACCGGCTGGGCCAGCCCGGTCGGCAACCTCGACGTCAAGGCGGCGCGGCAGCAGATCGACATCTGCCTGGAGGCGGGCGTCAACCTGATCGACACCGCCGACATCTACTCCGAGGGCCTGTCCGAGGAGATCCTGGGCGAAGCCCTCGGCGCCGACCGCGACGAGGTCCTGATCGCGACCAAGGTCCGCGGCACGATGGGCCCCGGCCCCAACGACGAGGGCCTGTCCCGCCACCACATCATGCGCGCCGTCGAGGCGAGCCTGCGGCGGCTCGGCACCGATTACATCGACCTCTACCAGGTCCACGAGTGGGACGGCCTCACCCCGCAGGAGGAGACCCTGGCGGCTCTGGACACGCTGGTGCAGTCGGGGAAGGTCCGCTACATCGGCTCGTCCAACTACACCGCCCGACAGCTGATGAAGGCGCTGTGGATCTCCGATCTCCGCGGGTTCTCCTCCTACCTCAGCCAGCAGATCTACTACTCGCTGCAGGCCCGCGACGCCGAGAACGAGCTCATCCCCATCGCGATCGAGGAGGGCCTCGGCGTGCTGGTCTGGAGCCCGCTCGCCGGTGGCCTGCTCTCCGGCAAGTACCGTCGCGGCCAGGACGCGCCGGAGGGAACGCGGCGGTTCGAGGGCTGGACCGAGCCGCCGGTCAACGACGAGGACCGGCTGTACGACACCGTCGATGTGCTGGTCGAGATCGGCCAGAACCACGGCGTGTCCGCCGCCCAGGTCGCGCTGGCGTACACGTTGGCCAAGCCGGCGGTCACCTCGGTGATCATCGGCGCCCGGACCGAGGAGCAGCTCCGGGACAACCTCGCCGCCGCCGACCTCACCCTGACCGCCGAGGAGTTCGACCGCCTCGACACCGTCAGCCGCGTGCCGCTGCTCTATCCGTACTGGCACCAGGCCAACGTCCAGCCGGGCCGGTTCAGCCCGGCCGATCTGAGCCTCATCCAGCAGCACCGATCCTGATCGGGCGGCGGCTCGCTTCCGAGCAGGATCTGGTGCTCGGCGCGTAGGCTGGCAGGATCGAGGAGGAGCCATGAGCCAGACCGGCCAGATCATCGCATGGTTTGCCTTCTTCGGCCTTGTCCTCGTGGCGCGGCTGCTGCTGACCCGACCGGCCAGGCGCGTCCTCGGTCCCCACGTTCGCCGGTTGGCTGACTGGGCGCTGGAGCACCTGAACCGTCCGGAGGAGCTCGACCCGGAGGACGAAGAGCTGATGATCATCCGGCGGCGTCAGCGGCTCGAGGCCCACATCGAACGACTCCGGCGCATCCTGGCCACCGACCAGACGATGTCGGCGACCCGCCAGGCCGGCAACCGGCTCGCCTACGCCTGGCTGCAGCGCGAGCTGGAGCGCACCCCGCTCCTCGTGCCGACTATGGTGCCGACCCGATCGGTGAGCCTGGTCGACTACGACTCACGGCGCGGGTCGAGCGTGGAGATCCTCGAGGTCGGTGGGTGGCGCTGAGTTGAGTCGCCTGCTGCTGGCGGTCGCCGCGCTCCTGGCGGTGACCGGTTGCGCGGCGGCCGATGGCGGCTCCCCCGGCGTATCGACTGGGTCTGGGTCGGCGTCGGCGACACCGAGCATCTCGGCGTCGCCGACGCCCGACCCGGTGAACACCCGGTCGACCAACCCGAGGCTCCGGAAGGAGCTCCTCGCGATGCTGGCCGCCGACCAGGCGGACCGATCCAGTTCCGAGGAGACCGGCGTCGGCGGCGACCAGGCGCGTACGGAGCGGTTGAGGGAGATCGTTGCCGAACACGGCTGGCCGACCCAGACCCTGGTAGGCGACGACGGCGCCACGGCGGCGTGGGCGATCGCGCAGCACAGCGACCTCGACCCGGACTTCCAGCGAGAGATGCTCC
>DASQVF010000123.1:0-16462 GCA_035640915.1 Propionibacteriaceae bacterium | reverse complement strand
TCCTGTGCGACACTCCTCGTTGATCTTGACGTGCATCCGCGAGTGATCATGCGGATTCTTCGCCATGCCGACCAAGCGGTGACGATGGAGATCTACGCCAAGGCCAGCTCGAAGGCGACTCAGGAGGCCTTGCGCCGGCTGGGGGAGTCGCTCCGGTGAGCGACCTACTGCTGTACTTTGCTGCTGTACTCGGCGCCTGGACAGGTTCCCTGGTCGAGCCATGTTGCTCTGACCAGGTGAAATGTGGTCGGGGTGACAGGATTTGAACCTGCGACCTCTTCGTCCCGAACGAAGCGCGCTACCAAGCTGCGCCACACCCCGCACTGCACTGAGCCTCGGAGAGTCTAGCCCATCCGGGAGCGAGCCCCGGACCGCGTTTCAAGCGATTGGGTGAGCGATTCGCCTCGACTATGCAGCCCGATCACTCACGCAATCGCGGTCAGCGTGAGCAGGGTCGCTTCGGGCGGGCAGGCGAAGCGGATCGGCTGAGTGGGCGAGGTGCCGAGCCCGGCCGAGACGTGTAGCCAGGCGGTGTGCCCGGCTGCGCTGTGAGTCGAGAGGCCCTTGACGCGACCGGTGTCGAGGTCGCAGTTGGTGACCAGCGCACCGACGCCGGGTACGCAGACCTGACCACCGTGGGTGTGCCCGGCCAGGATCAAGTCGTGGCCGTCGGCGGTCATCGCGTCGAGCACTCGGCGGTACGGCGCGTGGGTCACCCCCAGCGCCAGGTCCACCGTTGAACGGTCGATCGGACCGGCCACGGCCGCATAGTCGTCACGCCGGAGATGGGCGTCGTCGGTGCCGCGGAAGCCGAACCGTACCCCGCGTACCTCGATCACCGCGCGCTCGTGGGTCAGGTCGACCCAGCCCCGATCCGAGAACGCACGCCCCAGCTCCGCCCAGGGCAGCTCCTCCTCACCGGGCTGCGGTGGCTTACCGCGCTCGGTCAGGTAGCGCAACGGATTCTTCAGTGAAGGGGCGTAGTAGTCGTTGGACCCCCAGACGAACACTCCGGGCACGTCGAGCAGCCGTCCGAGGGTCCGAAGCACGAAGCCGACGGCGTCCGGGTGCGAGAGGTTGTCGCCGGTGTTGACCACCAGGTCCGGCTCCAGCGCCGCCAGCCGGGACACCCAGCGCTGCCGGGCCTGGCTGTACGGCGTCAGGTGCAGGTCGGAGATGTGCAGCACCCGGATCGGCGCCGTCCCAGCCGGCAGCACCGGAACCTCGACCCGCCGCAGCCGGTAGGCGTTCCGCTCGTACACCCCCGCGTACACCAGCGCAGCACCACCGAGGGCGCCGGCCGCGAGCAGGACTCGGGCCATCGAGGACACCCAGCTGGGCCGGTCAGACATAACCAGAAGGCTACAAGTGGGCCACCCTGCCAGACTTGATCACATGTCCGTCCCGAGCACACCCCTCAAGGAGCGGCTGCGCGCCGACCTCACCGCGTCGATCAAGGACCGGGACAAGGTCCGCGCCGGCACGATACGCATGGTGCTCTCCGCGATCAGCGAGGCTGAGGTCGCCGGTACCGAGGCCAAGGAGCTGTCCGAGCAGCAGGTCCTCGACGTGGTCATCCGTGAGGCTAAGAAGCGACGTGAGGCCGAGGAGGCGTACGCGGCCGCCGGCCGGTCCGAGTTGGCTGAGCGGGAGCAGGCCGAGTCGGCTGTTCTGGCCGACTACCTTCCCAAGCCGCTGTCGGCGGACGAGGTCTCCGCCATCGTGGCGGACGCCATCGCCGCGACCGGTGCCGCCGAGCTGGGTCCCAAGGGCATCGGCAAGGTGATGGGCGTGGTCACCCCGCAGACCAGAGGCAAAGCCGACGGGGCGGCGGTGGCCGCCGAGGTCCGCCGCCAGCTCAGCGCGGCCAACTGAGAAACCGGTCACCGACCGCCGGTTCTGGCCTGATCAGAACCTGCGGTCGGTGACCGATTCTCGACGAGAGGTGGCCGGAGCCAGGGCTAACGGGGACCCGGTGGGCCCGGTGTGGGCCAACCGGGCGGTAGCTGGATTCGCGGCGGGGGCTTTCGTTGTTCCTGTTTGCGCCGTTGGCGTTCCGCCTCTTCCTGTTGGCGTTCCGCCTCTTCCTGCTGTTGGCGTTCCGCCTCTTCCTGCTCCTGCCGCTGTCGCTCCGCCTCGATCACGGCCGGATCCTGGCCGCGCGACCGCAGCAGGTAGACGGTGCCGAACTTGGGGACCGTCTGTCCTGAGCTGGGCGACCAGCCGAGGAAGTTACCGCGGGGCTCGCTGTCGTGGTAGACGTACGACGTCTCGACGGTGAAGCCCTCCTCCTCGAGCTTGCGGGTCGCCTCGGACACGCCGAGGCCCCACAGGCTGGGCACGGTGACCTGTTCGCCGACCTCAATCCTGCGCGGCGGAGCCTTGAAGGAGGTGTTGGGCACCTTCTTGAGGTACTCCTGCATCACCGGCTTCCAGATCAGGCGTCCGGCGTCCCCGCTACCAGAACCCTGAAGATTCACATCGGTGGAGGGCACGGTGTAGCCCTTGACCCCACTGCGACGGTAGGAGGCGCCCTTCTTCCGCAGCTTCGAGCTCCTGATGAACGGATTCTTGGTGTTGTCGATCGAGATCATCGCGACGCCGGCGATCTCCGGCGTGTAGCCCGCGAACCAGACCGCTTCGTTGCTGTTGATGGTGCCGGTCTTGCCCGCGATGTCGCCCTGTCCGCTGACCTTGGCCCGAGTGCCGGTGCCCTTGTCGACCACCGACTTGAGGATCTTGTTGACTCCGTCGGCGGCGTTCTGGTCCATCACCCGCTTGCAGTCGGCGTCTAGCGGCTTGAGCTGCTTGCCGCCCCGGGTCTTGATCTTGGAGATGATGATGGGGTTGCAGTGGATACCCCGGGCCGCCACCGTCGCGTACGCCTCGGCCACCGACAGCGGGCTGACCTCCGCGGTGCCCAGCGTGAACGAGGGCTTGTCCTGGAACTCCTCGACGATGTCCACCGGCGGCTGCCCGATCGGATGACCGACCTTGACGCCCATCTTCTGGGCCATCTTGGTCACCCCGCACATCCCGGTGGCCAGCTCGAGCTGGATGAAGTAGGTGTTCACCGAGCCCTCGGCCGCCTTGGTCATGTCCATCGTTCCGCCGTAGCCGGCGACCGAGTTCCTCACGACCCACTTCCCGTAGACGGGTAGCTTGCCCTTGCACGACTGGTACCTGCGATCCGAGAAGTCCATCGGGGACGCGGCGTTGAACTTCTTGCTGATCGGGATGCCCTTCTCCAGAGCCGCCGCGAGGGTGAACAGCTTGAACGTCGATCCGGCCTGGTAGCCCTGGATGCCGCCCATCTCCGGCTCCACCGACAGGTTCCAGAAGGTCTCGCCCTTCTTCTTGTCGTTGCCCATCACCGGCCGGCTCTGCGCCATGGCCACGATCAGGCCGGTGCCCGGCTGGATCATGTTCATGGTCGAGATGATCGGGTCCTTGGGCCCCACCACCTTGCTGACGTGCTTCTGGGCGAGGTCCATCGACTTCGGGTCGATCTCGGTCTCGATGGTCAGGCCACCCCGCTTGACCATGTTCTCCCGGTCCTCGGCCGTCTTGCCCAGGCTCGGGGTGTTCAGCAGGGACTTGTAGACGTAGTCGCACAGGAACGGGTACCGCGTCCCCACACAGCCGTTGCGGGTCGGCGAGATCTTCTTCTCGTCGTAGCTTTCCTTCTTGGCCTTCTGGGCCTGCTGAGCGGTGATCAGCTTCAGCTCGGTCATCCGGTTCAGCACGACGTCGCGCCGGTCGAGCGCGGCGCTCTCGTTGCGCACCGGGTTGACGGTGTCCGGGTTCTGCACCAGGCCGGCCAGCATGGCCGCTTGGGGCAGGGTGAGCTTGCTCGCACTCGTCGAGTAGTAGTAGCGCGCCGCTGACTCGACCCCGTACGCACCCCGGCCGTAGTAGGCGATGTTCAGGTAGCGCTCGAGGATCTGGTCCTTGGTGAACTTCTTCTCCAGCGCGATCGCGTACCGCAGTTCGCGGATCTTGCGCTCGACGGTGGTCTCCTGGGCCTCCTTCACGCACTCCGCGTCGCCCTTGGCCGTGCAGGCCTGGATCTGCACCATCTTCACGTACTGCTGGGTGATCGAGGACCCACCCTGGATGTCGTCGCTGGTGGTGTTGCGGATCAGCGCGCGCAGGGTGCCCTTGAGGTCCAGGGCACCGTGCTCGTAGAAGCGGTGGTCCTCGATCGCCAGCTGCGCCTGCCGCATCACCGGAGCGATCTTCGACAGCGGCACCGGTACCCGGTTCTCGTCGTAGAACATGGCCAACAGCTCGCCGTTGCCCATCAGCACCTTCGACCGCGTCGCGGGGGCCGGTGTCCTCAGCTCGGCCGGCAGGTTGTCCAGCTCGGATGCCGCCGCGCGGCCGGTGACTCCAGCCATCCCGGCGAACGGGATGAACAGTCCGGCCACCAGCACCCCGGCGACGACGCTGACGAGCACAAACATCACCAGCGAGTACGCGACGCTTCCCAAGCGCCTGGGGGTGAACGGCATGCCCACCAGCGTACGGGAGGCCTCCGACCATGCCGAATCGCGCTTTTATACCAGAATTGCTACGGCCGAGGGCCTCTCGCGGCGCTTCGCCCCCCGTTAGGTCACGAAACGGAAAACATCCCACTCCGAACCCTAGCCAGCTCCGAACACCCCTTCGTAGCATTCCAGAGGTGCCGTGCCACACGGGCCGGGGAATGCCCGGTACGGCGACCTGTTCGTTTCAAGGGGAGTAGCAGCGTGACTGCAGTGCAACGTGAAGACTGGACCATGCGCGCCAAGTGTCGCGGCATGGAGGATGCCCTGTTTCCGGAAGCCTCTGACCAGAAGCGGGCCCGCCTGCTCTGCTCGGGCTGCCCGGTGCGCCTCGAGTGTTTGTCGGAGGCCCTCGACAACCGGATCGAGTGGGGCATCTGGGGTGGGATGACCGAACGCGAGCGCCGGCTGCTGCTGCGTCAGCGCCCGAACGTCACCTCCTGGAGCGCCATCCTGATTCCGAAGGCGGGCCAGGCCGGCGACGATCAGTCCTTGTCGGCCAAGAGGACGCCGACCCGGCGCAGCATGGTCAGGTCGGTCACGTCGGTCGGCAACGCCGGAACCCGCGTCTGAGCCACGCCTGGGCGAGAGGCGCTGAACCGGGCCATCTGCCGGGTTTCCGCCGCAATCAGCCGCATCAGGCTGGCGTGGCGGCGTAGGGCCTCGATCTCGACGGCGTACGCGGCTCGGTCCAGGTCCTCGGCCAAGGCCAGCGCGCGCTCGGGCGAGACGTCCAGCGCGGTGTCGTGTACGCGGTTGAGCACCAGTCCGGACAGAGGCATCTGCTCCTCGGTCAGCCGGTCGACGAAGTAGGCCGCCTCGCGCAGCGTGTCCCGCTGCGGCGTGGCCACCACCAGGAAGGTGGTGTGCCGCGACGACAGCAGGGCGAAGGTGTCCGTCGCGCGCTGCCGGAAGCCGCCGAACAGGGCCTCGAAGGCGGTGACGAAGGTCTGCACGTCGCGGATGATCCCGGCGCCCAGCACCTTGGTCATCACGGCCGAGACGATGGTGAAGCCGACGCTCATCAGCCGCAGCGGCCCGCGGGCCGGAGCGAGCAGCAAGCGCAGGAACCGGCCATCCAGCAGGGTGCTGAGGTGCTCCGGCGCGTCCAGGAAGTCAAGGGCGGAGCGGGCCGGCGGGGTGTCGACCACGATCAGGTCCCAGCGGCCGTCCGCTTCGGCGGTGGCGTGCAGCTGGCCGAGCTTCTCCATCGCCATGTACTCCTGGGTGCCGGAGAAGGACGACGACAGCGCCTCGTAGAACGGGTTGGCCAGGATGGCCGCGGCCTTCTCCGGCGTGGAGTGGGCGATCACGACGTCGTCGAAGGTCCGCTTCATGTCCAGCATCATGGCGTCGAGCGACCCGCCGCCCGCGGTGTCGATCTTGGCCACCGGGCGCGGGGTGTTGTCGAGCTCGCCGAGTCCGAGCGACTGAGCCAGTCGGCGAGCCGGGTCGATGGTCAGCACCACGACCTTCCGGCCGGCCTCGGCGGCCCGCACCGCGATGGCGGCCGAGGTGGTGGTCTTGCCCACCCCACCGGCGCCGCAGCAGATGATGATCTTGGTCTCACGATCGTCCAGGATCTTGTCGAGATCGAGGAAGGGCGGTGCGGTCGCAGTGGTCGCGCCTCCGGACGTGATCACGATGCCTCCAGGTCCAGCTGGTCACGCAGTTGTTCGGCGATCGCCAACACCGCGCCCTCGTCGATACCCTCCGGGTCGGCCTCGACCGTGGCGATCGGGAGTCCGAGCTCGGTCAGCCGGTCGTGCCTCAGCCGCTGCTGCCGGTTGCGCGCGGCCTCCAGGGCGAACTCGACGCTCAGCGCGGTGTTCTGCTTGGGCGTCAGGCCGGGCACGTTCAGGGTCAGCGCACCCCGGGCGGCGGCGGCCAGTTGGTCGGGTGCCAGGGGTAAGGATCTGACCATGTTCTCGATCACCGTGCCGACCCGGATGTGGGTCGGTCGAAGGGCCTGCACCGCCTCCTCGGTCTCGGTCACCGGCATGTCCTCCAGCAGGGTGACCAGGTGCACCACCGTGGTCGCCGAGCGGAGCACCCGCATGATCGAGTCGGCCTGGTTGCGGATCGGGCCCACCCTGGCCAGACCGGACACCGCCTCGTGCACGTTCAGGAACTGGGCGATCCGGCCGGTCGGCGGGGCATCCAGGACCACGGCGTCGTACGCGTTGGCGGCGCGTTTCTCGCCCCGTCGGACCGCCTCGTACACCTTCCCGGTGAGCAGCACGTCGCTGAGGCCGGGAGCGATGGAGGTGGCGAAGTCGACCGCCCCGAAGCGGTCCAGCGCCTTGCCGGCGATGCCCAGGTGGTAGAAGGTCTCGAGGTACTCCAGCAACGCGTCCTCGGCGTCGATCGACAAGCCGAAGACGCTGCCGCCGAACGGCGTGCGGCTCACCCGGCGTTCCTCGGCGCCGATCAGGTCCGGCACCGCGAACAGTTCGGCGATGCCCTGGCGGCCCTCGACCTCGCAGAGCAGGACGCGGCGGCCCCGGATGGCCAGGGCGCAGGCCAGCGCGCCCGCGATGGTCGTCTTACCCACGCCGCCCTTACCGCTGACGATGTGCAGCGTGTGTCGAGGCGGGGTAGTCGCCGAGCCCGGTGCCTGACGAAGGGCGGTCGGCGCGCTCACGGCAGGTCCGTGATCGCGATGCTCGAGTGGGCCTTGTAGCGGCGGTTGATCGCGATCAGGTTGGCGGTGAGAGCCTCGACCTGGCCGGCGTTGCGTAGCCGGCCGGCGTAGACGCCACGGGCGCCGGGGATGGCGGTGGCCAGGTCGCACACCTGCTGCACCGCATCCCGGTCCTCGCCGAGCACCATCACGTCCCCCTCGAGGTGGTGGATCGCCGGGTCGTCGAGCAGCACCGCCGAGACGTGGTGAAAGGCGGCGATCACGGTCGACTCCGGCAGGATCTGCTGCGCCTCCTCGGCGGCGGACCCGGCCTCGACCGGTAGGGGGAACGGCCCCTGCTTGTCGAAGCCGAGCGGGTTGACGCAGTCCACGACGATCTTGCCGGCCAGCTCACCGGCCAGGGAGCGCAGCAGCTCCGCGTGGCCTTCGTAGGGGACGGCGATGATCACCAGGTCGGCCGCCGCGGCCGCCGCGTTGTCGCCGCCGCGGACCTGCCCGACCTCGGCGTACGCGGCCGCCACCTCCTGCGCCCGCTCGGCGGACCGGCTGCCCACGATCACCGCGTGGCCGGCGGCCGCGAGCCGCCGGGTGAGACCTCGACCCTGGGGTCCAGTACCACCCAGGATGCCGATGGTCATGGGCCCGATAGTAGTGGTGGCGCCTCGCCGCGCCGGTTGTCAGAGGCTTCCGGTAAGCCTGAGCCCATGACGAACACGACATCGACCCGGCCGCGGATCGGCTTCGACATGGTGGTGCTGGACACCGACGACCCGCCCCGCTTGGCGGAGTTCTACACCGCGCTGCTGGGCTGGGAAATCGAGCGGACCGACGACGACTGGATCACCCTTCGGGGTGACTCCGACGCCCGGATCGCCTTCCAGCTGGCGCTCAACCACCGTCCGCCGACCTGGCCGGACAACGAGGTCCCGCAGCAGTACCACTTCGACTTCTCCGTCGACGACATGGACGCCACCGTGGCGTACGCGACCTCGATCGGCGCCCGGGTCGTCGAGGGGGCGGACAAGCACAGCGGCTTCACAGTCCTGGTCGACCCTTCGGGGCACCCGTTCTGTCTGTGCGTCTGAGTGGCTGGCCGAAGGAGCGGAGGCGGCGCCTGGATAGCCTGAGCCCATGACGAAGTGGGAGTACGTGACGGTGCCGTTGCTGGTGCACGCGACCAAGCAGATCCTGGACAACTGGGGCCAGGACGGCTGGGAGCTGGTCCAGGTCGTGCCGGGCCTCAACCCGGAGAACCTGGTGGCCTACCTGAAGCGGCCGATCGCGTCGTGACCCTGGCATCGGAGCAGTTGGCCCGCCTCGGCCTGACGCTCCCGCCGGTCCCCGCCCCGGTCGCCGCGTACGTGCCCGCTGTTCGGGTCGCCGACCTGGTGTACACCTCCGGGCAGCTGCCGACGGTTGAGGGCCGGCTGCGGGCGACCGGGCTGGTCGGCGCCGAGGTGGACCCGGAGGAGGCCTACGCGTGCGCCCGGGTCGCCGTGCTGAACGCGCTGGCGGCCGCGGCGGAGGTGGCCGGCGACATCGACGCCATCGCCCGCATCGTCAAGATGGTGGCGTTCGTCGCTGGTGCACCGGGGTTCACCGGCCATCCGCAGGTGGCCAACGGAGCCAGCGACGTGCTCGGTGAAATCTTCGGCGGAGCCGGTGAGCACGCCCGGAGCGCGGTCGGGGTGGCCAGCCTGCCGCTCGGCGCGCCGGTCGAGGTCGAGCTGGTGGTCGCGGTCGGAGCCCAGCCGACGATTCACCCGCTCTGATTCGACGCCATGCCGTCGCACTCCCTGGACGTGCTGGTCCGGCTGGCGCCGCAGGTGCCGGCGCCGTTGGTCGAGCGGGCGGCGGCGTGGACGGACACGTCGGTGCCGGTCGAGCCTGCCCTTGCCGCGAGCGTCGTGCTGCTCCGCGAGACCGGCGTCGGCCTGGAGACGTTCCTGCTGCACCGGCACGCCCGGATGGCGTTCGCGGCGTCGATGGTGGTGTTCCCGGGCGGTCGCGTTGATCCGGTCGACCGGGCCGACCCTGACCCGATCCGGCGGTGCGCGGTGCGGGAGACCGAGGAGGAGACCGGGGTGCGGCTCCCTCCGGACGCCCTGATGCCGTGGGCGCACTGGGTGACTCCGGAGCTGGAGCCGCGCCGATACGACACCTTCTTCTACATGGCCGAGCTGCCGGAAGGTCAGCAGGCCGACGACCGGTCGGGGGAGACCGACAGTGCCGACTGGGCGAGCCCGGCGGCCGCGCTCGCCGACGCGCAGGCTGGACAGATCAACCTGATGCCGCCGACGGTGTCGATCCTGATCGAGCTTGCCGAGCTGGGCTCACTGACCGCCGTCCGGGACGCGGCCGCCGAGCGGGTGATCGAGCGGGTACTGCCCCAGCTGGTCCGCCACGGGGAGGACTGGCGCTTCGACTACCCCCGGGCTGCGGGTTCGGAGCAGAGATGAGCGCGTCGTACCTGCGGCTGGTCCGGGCCCCCAATCCCGGCCCGATGACCCTGGACGGCACCAACACCTGGGTGGTCGGCTCGCCCGACGGTCCGGCGGTCGTGATCGACCCCGGTCCACTGATCCCCGAGCACCTCGACGCGATCGCCGCTGCGGCGCCGGGTGGCATCGCGGCCGTGTTGCTCACTCACCGGCATCTCGACCACGCCGAGAGCGCGGCCGAGCTGGCTCGCCGGGCCGGCTGTGGCGTACGCGCCGCGGACCCGGCATTGCGGATCGGTCCCGACGGGCTCGACGACAGCGACGGGGTGCCGGTGACCGGGGCGACGATGACGGCGGTGCCGACACCGGGGCACACCAGTGACTCGGTCTCGCTGCTGGTGAGCGGGGACGACGGGGTGGTTCGGTTGCTCACCGGCGACATGGTGCTCGGCCGAGGCACAACGGTGATCACGCATCCCGACGGGGACCTGGCCGCCTACCTCGACTCCCTGGCTCGGCTGCGCGCGTTGGTCGCCGAACGAGCAGTGGCCGAGATCCTGCCGGGCCACGGTCCGGTGGTCGGCAACCCGGCCGAGTGGCTGACCTACTACTACGCGCACCGGATGGAGCGCCTGGACCAGGTGCGATCGGCGCGGGCGGCCGGTGCGCGGACCCCGGCCGAGGTGGTGGCCACGGTCTATGCCGAGGTCGACCGCAGCGTGTGGCCGGCCGCGGAGCAGTCCGTGCGCGCTCAGCTCGACTATCTCGACGCTCTCCAGGCCTCAGAGGATTCAGGCGGCAGGCACAGGTAACGCACAGACTGCCGCGGCACTGTCGATGCATGACCACCGACGACCAGTCCGGCCTCAACACGCCGCCCTTCGGGCCCGACCCTGATCCCGGCCGGCCCGCCTTCACCGCCGACGGTCGCCTCGCCGGCTACTCGGCGGCGGACTTTCCGCCCCCGGCCGGCGTACCTCTGGCCACCGACACGGCAGCGCCGGCGTACGCCGCCGCGCCCGCTCCTCAGCCGGCCCCGGCCAAGCGCCGCGGGTTCGGCACCGTGATCGCAGCGGCGGCCCTGGCGGCGGTGGTCGGCGCCGGTGCCGGCATCGGGTCGTACGCCGCCCTGGTCGCCGACCGCGGCCCCGTCGCCGCGCCGATCAGCGTGAACACCGAGCCTGCCTCGCAGACCCCGGTCCAGGACGGCACGGTGGCCGCCGCGGCGGCCAAGATCCAGCCTTCGGTGGTCACCATCAGCGTGCAGGGCAACAACGGCAGCGGCGTGGGCAGCGGCGTGGTGCTGGACGCCGACGGTCACATCCTGACCAACCACCACGTGGTCGAGGGCGCCGGTTCGTCGGGCACGGTGACCGTGACCTTCGCCAACGGCTCGACCGCCGAGGCCGAGGTGATCGGCACCTCGGCCAGCAACGACCTGGCGGTGATCAAGGTCCCCGCATCTTCCGAGCTGGTGCCGGCCGCGTTCAGTGAGTCGCTGAACCTCAAGGTCGGGCAGACGGTGGTCGCCGCCGGCGCCCCGCTCGGGCTGACCGAGTCGGTGACCAGCGGGATCGTGTCGAACACCGCCCGGCCGGTGCGGTCCGGCAGCGACGGCGACGCGGTCTATCTGGCCGTGCAGACGGACGCGGCGATCAACCCCGGCAACTCCGGCGGCCCGCTCGTCGACCTGAACGGGTCCGTCGTCGGCATCAACTCCTCGATCGCGACCACGGGCCGGAGCAACGGCCAGACCGGCAACATCGGGATCGGTTTCGCCATCCCGTCGGACCTGGCGATTCGCGTGGCCAGCGAGATCATCGCCGGCGGCAGCTCGGCCGACTCCGCGCTCGGCGTCAACGTGGGCGGCAACGACTCCTCGACCGCCTCGACCGGCGTGACGCTGCAGGAGGTGACTCCGGGCGGGGCGGCCGACAAGGCCGGCCTGCAGGCCGGCGACGTGGTCACCAAGCTCAACGACTTCGAGACCACCAGCCCCGACGGGCTCATTGCGGCGGTGCGCTTCTACGCCCCGGGCACGGAGGTCACCGTGACCTTCAGCCGCGACGGCGGTGAGCCCCAGACCGCCACCGCCACCCTCGGCACCCGGTAGTCGCCGGCCGGGGACGAGCGAGGCGTCGGTCTGCGGGGCTCGGTGCGGAGCGTGGATGGGCCTGGCGGGAGCGCGAGCTTGCGAGCGCGGATGGTTGCGACGCTGAGAGCCCCGAAGATCGGCGGCTAGCGAGGGGTGGTTAGCGAGCCCGGCGTTGCACGCGTTCGACGTCGAGGATGGTGACCGAGCGCGGCTCCAGCCGGATCCAGCCGCGGGCGGCGAAGTCGGCGAGCGCCTTGTTCACCGTCTCCCGGGACGCGCCGACCAGCTGGGCCAGCTCCTCCTGGGTGAGGTCATGGTGCACGTGTACGCCGTCGTCGGCCCGGTCGCCGAAGCGCTTGGCCAGCTCCAGCAGCTGCTTGGCCACCCGACCCGGCACGTCAGAGAACACCAGGTCGGCCACCACGTCGTTGGCCCGCCGGAGCCGTGCGGCCATCTGGCCGAGCAGACCCTCGGCCACCTCCGGGCGGCCGGTCAGCCAGGTCATCAGCTCCTCGTGCTCCAGGGTGCGGACCTCGGAGGGGGTCACCGCCGTCGCGGTGCTCGACCGCGGGCCCGGGTCGAACGCCGAGAGCTCCCCGAACATCTGGCCCGGCCCGAGCACGGCCAGCAGATTCTCCCGACCGGCCGAGCCGCTGCGGCCGAGCTTGATCTTGCCGCTGACCACGATGTAGAGCCGGTCCTCCGAGTCGCCCTCGCGGAACAGCACCTCGCCCTTGTTCAGCCGGAGGGTCCCCATGGCCGCGGAGAGGGCTCGGGCGGCCTCATCGTCCAGCCGGGCGAAGAGGGGCGCCTTCTTCAGGACATCCGGGTCCACGCGCGTACCTCCTTGATCACCTGGGCATTCGCAAGGCTACTCTTCAGTACCCGCCACGTCAGGGGTCACTCCTACCCCGCTGGGTAGGGTCGATCCCATGCCGGTCAGCGTCGTCCCGACGAGCTTCGACAAGTCCCGCACCGCGCTGGTCCGCCGGGCCCGGACGATCAACCGGGTGCTGGCCGAGACCTATCCGGACGCGCGTACCGAGCTCGACTTCACCACGCCGCTCGAGCTGCTCGTCGCCACCATCCTCTCGGCCCAGAGCACCGACAAGCGGGTCAACTCGGTCACCCCGCAGGTCTTTGCCCGCTTCCCGAACGCCGCGGCGTACGCGGCCGCCGACCGGGCCGAGCTGGAGCAGATGATCATGCCCACCGGGTTCTTCCGGGCCAAGACCGACAGCCTGATCAAGCTTGGTGCGGCCCTGGTCGAGCGCTTCGACGGCGAGGTGCCGGCCACGATGGAGGCGCTGGACTCGCTGCCCGGTGTGGGTCGCAAGACCGCCAACGTGGTGCTCGGCAACGCGTTCGGGGTGCCGGGGATAACCGTGGACACCCACTTCGGCCGGCTGGTCCGCCGCTTCGGCTGGACCACGCAGACGGACCCGGACAAGGTCGAGCGCGAGATCGGGGAGCTGTTCCCGCCCAAGGACTGGACGCAGCTGTGCCATAACGTCATCTGGCACGGCCGCCGGCGCTGCCACCAGCGCAACCCGGCCTGCGGCGCCTGCCCGGTCGCCCGCTGGTGCCCGTCGTACGGCGAGGGCGAGACCGACCCGGTCAAGGCGGCCAAGCTGGTCCGTGAGCCACGCGGATGAGGGCGGGTACGCGACGCCGACCATCCAGCGCTGGTCGTCTGGGGGTCGCCCTCGCCACCGCGCTGCTGCTGGCCGGCTGCAGCGGAAGCCCCGAGCCGGAGCTGCCGGCGTCCACCGTGCAGCCCAGCGTCTTGGCCCAGGCCAAGAAGGATGCCCGGATCGAGGACTGCCCGGCATCGGACCCGAATGTCGCCGTGGTGCCGTCCGGGTTGCCGGACGTGGTGCTGCGCTGCCTGGGCGGAGGCCGCGACGTGCGTCTGGCCGGGCTCCGGGGCCGACCCATGATGATCAACATCTGGGCCCAGTGGTGTGGGCCGTGCCGCGAGGAGGCGCCGTACCTCACCGAGGTGGCCAACGCCAACGACTCCGAGCTGATGATCATGGGCATCGACTACCAGGACCCGCTGCCCGACTGGGCCATCGAGTTCGCCCGGGTGTCGAAGTGGCGATTCCCCCAGCTGCAGGACCAGGATCGGGTGCTGGCCGGTCCGCTGCAGATCGCCGGCCCACCGCAGACCTTCTTCGTCCGCGCCGACGGGACCATCGCCGGTCGGCACGTCGGCCCGTTCCGCTCGGCGAAGCAGATCCGCGAGCAGGCGAAGCAGTACCTGGGGGTCAGGCTGTGACGCTGGACGAGCTGGCGCGGCCCGACTGGCTGCGGCCGCTGACCGACGCGTTGGCTGACCCGTCCCGGCTGACACCGGTCGTTGCGGTCCGGCCCGGCGTCGGTGCGCGTAAGGCCGCGGTGCTGATCCTGATCGGAGCGGGCCCGGAGATCCTGTTCGTCGAGCGACCGACGACGATGCGCACCCACGCCGGCCAGATCGCCTTCCCCGGCGGGGCGGCGGACCCGGGGGACGCCGACCTGGCGGCCACGGCGCTGCGGGAGGCCAACGAGGAGACCGGGGTGGATCCGACGGGCATCGACATCCTGGGCCAGCTGCCCCCGGCGCACGTCGACGTCAGCGGGTTCGACGTCACCGCAGTGGTCGGCTGGTGGGCCCGGCCCAGCCCGGTCGGCGCGGTGGATGCCCGGGAGGTGGCATCGGTGCTGGTCGTCCCGGTGGCCCGGCTGGTCGACCCGGCCAACCGTGCCCAGGTGCACCACCCGTCGGGCTACACCGGCCCCGCGTTCCAGATCGACGGGCACCTGATCTGGGGGCTGACCGCCCACCTGCTGGACGGCGTACTCGACCTCGCCGGTTGGCAACAGCCGTGGGACCTCGACCGGCTGATCGAGATCCCGGCGCGCTACCTGACCGGACGCCCCGACCGGGGAGGACCCGATGCCCACTGACCCGATGCGCCCGGGGCCTGTCGACGGATGCTTCGACCGGCTCAGCACGCCTGCGAAGGAGACCCGATGACGACAGACCTGTACCTGATCCGGCACGGTGAGGCCGTGGCGAACGTCGAGCCGATCATCGGTGGAATGCAGGGGGACACCGGCCTCACCGACCGCGGTCGCCGGCAGGCGAAGCTGCTGGAGGAGCGGCTCCGGGCCGACGGCTTGCGCGCCGACCACCTCTACGTCAGCACCTTGCCGAGGGCCCTGGAGACCGGCGAGTACGTCGCTCGAGCACTGCAGCTGCCCATCCAGCGCGAGGACGAGCTCCAGGAGCTTCGTCCGGGGCAGGCCGACGGCCTCTCGGTGGAGGAGTGGCGGACCCGCTTCGGCGCCCCCGAGACATCGCCGGTGACCGACCCGTTCCGGGAGTTCTCTCCGGGGGGCGAGAGCTGGGCCGGGTTCCTGGTCCGTGCCGGCCGGGCGCTGGCCGACCTGGTCCGGCGGCACCAGGACCAGACCGTGGTCGCCGTCTGTCACGGTGGGGTGCTGGAAGCGTCCTTCTTCCTGGCGTTCGGCATCGGCGGCACCGGCAACCGGGTGGGATTCGCACCGCTCAACACGAGCATCACGCATTGGCGCTACGAGCGCGAAGCCGATCAGCAGGAGAAGTGGACGCTGGTGAAGTTCAACGACTCGGGCCACCTGGCCGGCGAGAACGTGCCGGAGGAGTCACCGCGGGAAGCCGTGCCGACACCGACCGACGAGGAGCCGTGAGCTCGGGGATGCGCCCCGAGCCTGTCGAGAGGTCGGAGCTCGACGCATCGACGGCCTCAGCGCGCATGATGCAGCGATGGGCCGGCGTGCTGCCGAACCATCCCGAGATCGGTGAGGACCTGCTCCGCCGCTACGCCGAGCCCCACCGGCGCTACCACACGACCCAGCACCTGGCCGACGTGCTGGCTCGGATCGACGAGCTGGCGAGCGGGGCCGAGGACCTGTTCCTGGTCCGGCTGGCGGCGTGGTTCCACGATGCGGTGTACGCCGTCCCCGCGGGGCAGGTCAGCAACGAGGAGGCCTCGGCTCGACTGGCCATCCGGACCTTGGGCCGGGCCGGGCTGGAGCAGGAGGATCTGACCCAGGTCGCCCGGCTGGTCCGGCTGACCGAGACCCACGTCCCCGGCACCCGCGACCCGGAGGGCGAGCTGCTCTGCGATGCCGACCTGGCCATCCTGGCCGCCGAGCCGGCGGCGTACGACCGCTACGTCGCGCAGATCCGGGAGGAGTACGCGCGGGTGCCGGAGGAGGAGTTCCTGGCCGGCCGGCTGCGCATCCTGACCGGTCTCGCCGACCGGGAGCTGTTCCGGACCGGCAAGGGCCGGCGGCTGACCGGCGCGGCGCGGGCCAACCTGGAGCGCGAGATGCAGGCGCTGATCGAGCGCCTGGGCCCCGTGGAAGGATCCTCTCCGTGACTGTCCCGACGAAGCAGCAGACCCCGGTTAGCGTCGACCGGCCGGAGGACTGGTGGAAGACCTCGGTGGTCTACCAGATCTACCCGCGGTCCTTCGCGGACAGCAACGGCGACGGCACCGGCGACATCCCGGGCATGATCCAGCGGCTGGACTACCTGGCCGAACTGGGCGTCGACGTGGTGTGGCTGTCGCCGATCTACCGCTCGCCGATGGACGACAACGGCTACGACATCAGCGACTACACCGACGTCGACCCGCTCTTCGGCACCCTGGAGGAGCTGGACGAGCTGATCGCCGGCCTGCACGCCCGCGGCATCAAGCTG
>DASQVF010000122.1:0-5646 GCA_035640915.1 Propionibacteriaceae bacterium | reverse complement strand
ACGGAATCCGGTCCATCGCGGTCGGCATGGCCGGCAACGAGTCGCTGCGGACCGGCCAGCCGGTCAAGATCGCCGATCTTGGGCTGGACGTCGATCTGACCAGGGGATGAGTCTTCAGCCTGTCGAAGGGCCGCACGACGGGACTTCGGCAGGGGCTCTCCTGAGTTCGGCGAAGGGCTCCGCCGGATGACCCTCGACGAGCTCCGCGCCGGCTTCGCCGACCCACCGCGGGAGACGGCGCCGATGATGCGCTGGTGGTGGTTCGGGCCGTCGGTGACCCGGGCCGAGCTGGCCCGCGAGCTCACCGCGATGGCCGCGGCTGGCCTGGGCGGGGCGGAGGTGGCGTTCGTCTACCCGCTGGGCCCGGCCACCACCACCTTCGGTTCGCACGACTTCCTGGCCGACCTCCGGTTCGCCGCCGACCGGGCGGCCGAGCTGGGACTCCGCTTCGACCTCACGCTGGGCAGCGGCTGGTCCTTCGGCGGCCCGCACATCTCTGAGGACCTGGCTGCCCGTCAGCTGCACTGGGAGCGCCGCGAGATCGGGCCCGGACCGGTTGACGTGCCGGCGACCGGTCCCTTCCCCGGCGACGAGCTGGTCGCCGGCTACGTCGGGACCGGCTCGCTGCAGGAGCCGCCGGCCGGCTACGCCTGGCGACCGGTCACCGACGGACGGCTGGCGGTCGAGTCCGGGTCGGCTCCGCGGGTGGTGCTGCTCGCGTACTCCCGGCGGACCGGGCAGAACGTCAAGCGGGCAGCCGCCGGTGCGGAGGGCCCGGTGTTCGACCACTACTCGGCCACCGCCACCGAGGCGCACCTCGCCGCGGTCGGCGACCCGATGCTCGACGCCGTCCCAGCCGACCGGGTCGGCTCGGTCTTCTGCGACAGCCTCGAGGTGTACGGCGCGGACTGGACGCCGGAGCTACCGGCCGAGTTCGCCCGTCGCCGTGGCTACGAGCTCCTGCCCATGCTCCACCTGCTGGCCGCCGATCGGCCGGACGCGTACCAGGTCCGCGCCGACTACCACCGCACCCTGGCCGAGCTGTTCGAGGAGAACTTCGTCGCCGCCTGCCAGCGGTGGGCGGCCCGGCGCGGCGTGCCGTTCCGGATCCAGGCGTACGGGACACCGCCGGCCCGGGTCAGCAGCTACCGGTTCGCCGACCGGTTCGAGGGCGAGAGCTGGGGCTGGGACCGGCTGCCGCAGACCCGCTGGGCGTCGTCCGCCGCCCATCTCTACTCGCGCTCGGTCGTCTCGGCCGAGGTCTGGACCTGGGTGCACTCCCCCTCCTTCCGGGCCACCCCGCTGGACCTGAAGGGCGAGGCCCACGAGCACTTCCTCAACGGCATCAACCTGCTGATCGGACACGGCTGGCCCTACTCGCCCGCCGACGCACCGGGGCTCGGGTGGATCTTCTACGCCGCCGGCGCGCTGGACGACCGCAACCCGTGGTGGCCGGCGATGCCCGAGCTCGCCCGGTACCTGAGCCGGGTGTCCTGGCTGCTGCAGCAGGGCGAGCCGGTGGCCGACATCGCGCTGTACGTGCCCGACGAGGACCTGCTCGCCACCATGGGCCGGGCTCAGGGCGGTTCGCTGGACACCTGGCGGGAGGCCCGACAGCGCATCCCGGAGGCGATTCCGGCCGCCATCCGGACGGCCGGCCTGGACTACGACCTCGTCGACGACGGCGCGCTCGCCGGGCTGTCGCCAGCCCACTACCCGGTGGTCGTGCTGCCGGCGACGACGTCCGTCCCGCCGGGCACCGCTCGCTGGCTCGACCGGGTGCGCGACGCCGGTGGCACCGTGCTGGCCGTCGAGTCCACCGTTGAGGTACCGGAACAGGTCGAGGTGAGCACCGACGACCTGGCCGCGGCGCTGACGGCAGCCGTCGTGCCCGACCTGGCGATCTCGCCGGCCTTCCCCGACATCAGCTTCGTCCACCGACGCGGATCGGACCTCGACCTGTACCTGGTGGTCAACACCGGCCCGACCACTCGCACCTTCGGCGTGGTCCCCCGCTCGACCCGGACCGGTTTCCAGCAGTGGGACGGGATGACCGGTCGAGTGGAGCGGAGCGGAACGACGTCCGGCGGGATCGAGCTCACCCTGGCGCCGTACCAGGCGACGGTGATCGTGCTGGCCGACGATCTGCGGGCTGAGCCTGTCGAAGCGCGCCCTGCGACAAGCACAGCGCGGAGCCAGCGCCGGCTGCCGTTCCGCGGCGGGTGGCAGGTCGCGTACGCCGACACGATCGTCGAGCCCGTCGACCTGCCGCACGTCTGGGAGGAGCAGCCCGGCCGGCGGCACTACTCGGGGGCGGCGACGTACACCACGACCGTCGACCTCGCGGCCGTCTCCGGCCGAGTCTGGATCGACTTCGGCGAAGCCGAGGTGCGCGAGGGCCAGGCGAGCGAGCGCGGCCTGGTGGGCCCGTCCTACCGGGTCGGCGTACGCGGTCCGATCGGCGAGGTGGCACAGGTTCGGGTCAATGGCGTCGAGTGCGGACTGGTCTGGGCGCCGCCCTACCGGGTCGAGGTCACCGATGCGCTGCACCCCGGCGTCAACGAGGTCGAGATCGTCGTCTACAACACCGGGGCGAACGCGCTGGCCGTCGACGAGCCGATCCGGCGGCTCGCGGCCGAGAGTGAGGAGCGCTACGGGCGCCGGTTCCGGTTGCAGGACCTCGACCAGGCCATGGCGACCGTGCGATCCGGCCTGCTCGCCGAACCGGCTCTGATCGTCAGCGGCTAGGTCGCAGCTGCGGTCTGGGCCGGTCGAAGACCGCCCTTCGACGGGCTCAGGGCGCAGTGAGCACCTCGGCCAGGAACGCCCAGGCCTCGTCCTGCATCGCCGCGTCGAAGACGTGTCCTCCGGGATGGAAGGACCCGCGATAGCGCGCCGTGCCGGCGTGACGACGAACGAGATGATCATGGGCTGCTCGCATCCCGGCCGGAGGGAAGAGCTCGTCCTGCTCGCCGTACTGGACCAGGACCTGCGCCCGGCCCTGCACGGTCAGGTCGGGCCAGTCGGTGAGCGACCACAGGCCCGGAATGTGCAGCAGCCAGGAGTGCGTGTCCAGCTCGGCCGGGACCAGGGAGGCGAAGGTCGCCATCATGCCGGTGACCACCAACGCCCGCACCCGGTGGTCCAGCGCGGCCAGCAGCAGGCTGCGGCCGCCGCCTCCGGAGAACCCGAAGGCGCCGAGCCGCCCAGGGTCGACGCCCTCGGTGGCCGCGAGCACCCGAAGGGCCACCAGGTCGTCGGTCAGCACGGCCCCGGCGAAGGTCTGGCCGAGGGCGCCGGCGGCCTTGGCCAGCGTGTCCTCGTGCAGGCCGGAGGCGACGTCGAACCGCTCGTCCTCGGTCGGCTGCACCCCCTGCTGTTGCCACAAGGCGTCCTGGGCGGCCAGCTTCGCGGCCAGCTTCGGCGTCGGGCGGGACAGGTCGAACCGCCGGCTGCCCCAGGAGAAGGCGTCGTGCACCAGGACGACGTGCCCGGCCCGGGCAAGATCGTTGGCCGGCGCCCGGCCGGCGTATGCAGTGCCCCGCAGCCAGACCGCTCGCGGACTCGACGAGGGGCCGAGGTCGACCAGCTGCTCCCCGCCCACCGAGCGCACCCCGCCGTGGGAGTGCATACCGATCACCCCAGGCAGGGGTCCGCGTACGCCGGCCGGGCGGAGCAGCCAGGCGCCGGTGTCCGGACCGTAGCCGACCGACCAGCGCAGCCGCCGGACCAGCACACCGTCCCGGCGCTCCTCGCCCTCCTCGACCACAGCCGGAGGGTCCGGAGACTGCTGCCGCAATCCGAGCACCCCGCCCAGGGCGGTGCCGGCCGGATCGGCGCCGACGAAGGACCGTGCCGACCGCACTGCGGCCGGCCAGTCCTCGTAGCCGGCGATCGGGTCAGGTCGGGCGTCGGCCGGCCCGGCCACCGCCGCGGTCAGCGAAGCGCCCTGGCGAGCTGTACCGGCCCCGCGCTGCCGCGGCTCTCGATCCGCGGCCGGAGGAAGATCGCGTGCCCGGGCGGCCGGTCGTTCAGCAGGTCCCACATCCGCTGCCAGGCGTGCCGGCCGAGCTCGGTGACCGGGACCGATGCGGTGGTCAGCGGCGGCTGGATGTAGCGGGCGAAGGGGATGTCGTCGAAGCCCACGACCGACATGTCCCCGGGCACCTGGATGTCCCGTTCGATCAGGGCGCTCATCAGGCCCACCGCCACCAGGTCGTTGAAGGCCAGCACCCCGGTGGCTGACGAGGCGAGGACCCGGTCGACGCTGTCGTATCCCTCGGCGAAGCTCACCCCGCAGGGAAGAATCTGGATGGCGACGTCGGGATGGTCGTCCTGGAAGTCCCGGAGGGCGGCCAGCCTTCTGGTGTTGGAGGCGCTCTGTGGCGCACCGGCCAGGTAGACCAGCGAGCGGTGGCCGAAGCCGTAGAGCAGGCTGAGCAGGTCGCCCAGCGCGGTCTGGTAGTCGGCGGCGACCACCGGCGTGCTGGGCGAGCTGGCGTCGCGGTTCACCAGCACGACCGGCTTCAGCTCCTCGAGCAGCGGCCGGAGGTCCTTCTCGGCCATCCGCGGGGCACAGAGCACGAGACCGTCGCAGCGCTTGCGCGTCTCGATGGCCAGAGCCCGCTCGTTGCTCACCGACTCCGCCGAGTCGCCGATCAGGACGTGGTAGCCGTCCCGCACTGCCGCCCGGCTCAGCCCGCGCAGCACGCCATGGAAGGTCGGGTTCTCCAGATCGGGGACGACGACGGCGATGGTGTTGGTCTTGCCCAGCACCAGGCTGCGGGCCAGCGGGCTGGCGGAGTAGTGCAGCTCCTCCGCCGCCGCCCGCACCCGCTCGGCCAGCGCATGGTCGACCGACGCATTGCCGTTCATCACGCGGGACACGGTGGCCAACGAGACGCCGGCCCGGGTGGCCACGTCGGTGATGGTCGGCGGTCGACTGTGCGGTTCTGCGGCCACTTCGCTCTGTCCCTTCTCCGGCCACTCACCTTGGTGAGAGCAGTCCGGTACGCCTATGGTGTACCTTCGTGAAAGCGTTTTCTAGTCCCTGGGTACTGATTGCGTCTTCTTCTCGGCGATTTGGCGAGGATCAGCGGTGAGTTCGGACGATTCTGCTGCGGTTTCCGCGCCGGCGCGCCTGGTCCTGGTCGGCGTACGCGGGTTCGGGCAGGTCCACGCCGAACGAATCGCCCGGCTGGCGGACCAGGGTCTGGTCGAGCTGGTCGCGGCGGTCGACCCTGGGGTCGTCCTCGATCCGCCGGTCATCTACGGGACGGACCTGTACGCCGACCTCGGCGAGGCGCTCACCGCGGTCGGCCCGGTCGAGGTGGTGATCATCGCCGCGCCGCTGGGGGCGCACTTCGCGCTGGCCAGCACCGCGCTCAGCGCCGGGGCGGACGTCTACCTGGAGAAGCCCCCGGTGACCTCCCTGGACGACTTCACCCGGCTGCTCGACCTGGAGCGACAGACCGGGCGGGTGGTCCAGGTCGGCTTCCAGAGCCTGGGTTCGGAGGCCATCGACCTGCTGCGGTCCGACGCCTTCGGCATCGGGCCGGTGGTTCGGGTGGGCGCCATCGGGGCCTGGTCGCGGACCGTCGGCTATTGGAGCCGCTCGGGCTGGTCGGGTCGGCGTAGCCTCCGCGG
>DASQVF010000121.1:0-8076 GCA_035640915.1 Propionibacteriaceae bacterium | reverse complement strand
TCAAGAGTGCACAGGCGCCGCACGGGTGCTGAGAGAGCCCATCAGCTGCTCCTCGTGATCTGACCACTTGTCGATCCCGCCACCGCCGAAGCGGCTCGATGTGACGGGTGACTCCGTCACTCGAACTGGTATACCATATGATAGAGTGCCAACGAACGTTTCTCGGGGCTCGAGAAGGCTGAAAGGCCGGTCCCTCCTTCGCTCTGGCGTGCTGGTTGGCCAAGGTATGACTGTCCTGTACCGGTAGGGGCGACTTCCACTGCACGCACAACCAGGGAGCTCTCGGATGACACAGGTGGCACTGCTCGGCGCCGGCGGAAACATGGGGCGGCGCATCACCCGCAGCCTGCGGGACAGTTCCCGGTACAAGCTGCGTCTCATCGAACCGGGGGAGCGGGGTCGGTCGTTGATCGAGCAGGAGGGCCTACGCGCGGTCGGCCAGGTGGAAGGCCTGGCGGGCGCCGACGTGGTGATCTTCGCCGTTCCCGACAAGATCGTGCGGAACGTCGCCGCCGATGTCATCCCTCGGCTCGACCCGGGCACCAGCGTCCTGTTCCTCGATCCCGCGGCGGTGGCGGCGGATCGGGTGCCACGGCGGGCCGACATCCAGTGCTACGTCACCCATCCCACGCACCCGCCGCTGTACAGCCTGCTCGCCGAGACCGACCCGGAGGCTCGACGGGACTACTGGGGCGGTGGTCTGGCGACCCAGGCGATCGTCTTCGCGACCGCGTGGGGTGACGAGGACCACGCCGCCCTCGTCGAGGAGCTCGCCATCGCCATGTTCGCCCCGATCTCCGCGTCGCACCGGGTCACGGTGGAGCAGATGGCTCTGCTGGAGCCAGCGCTCACCGAGACGCTGACGAACGGCTGCATCGCCGTGATCCGGGAGGGCATGGAACGCGTCATCGCGGCCGGTGTTCCCGAGGAGGCGGCCAGGACGTTCCTGATGGGACACCTGCAGATCGGCATCGCGTTGATCTTCGAACAGTTCGACTGGCGGCTGTCCGAAGGTGCTCAGCTCGCCCTCGCCCGGTCCCGGGAGCAGATCTTCCGGGACGACTGGCACCGGATCTTCGAGCCCGATGCCGTTCTGGACAGCCTGAAGCAAATCACCGGCGGAGACTGACCGGTGTTGGTCGGCCTGTCGTCCTACACCTTCCCGTGGGCGGTCGGCGTCCGCGGCTGGCCGCCGGCCCGGCCGCTTCAGCCATTGGAGCTGCTCCACCGGGCGGTCGAGCTGGGTGTGGGTGTCGTCCAGTTCGCTGACAACCTGCCACTGGATGAGCTGGACGAGCCGGAGCTCAGCTCTGTCGAGGCGTTCGCCGGCGAGCACGGGATCCAGATCGAGCTGGGCACCCGTGGCGTAGGTGAGCAGCTGACGCGCTGCGCCGACCTGGCGGTCCGCCTCGGCTCACCCTTCGTCCGGGTCGTGATCGACAAGGGCGATGACGAGCCGACGATTCCCGAAGCCATCGCCCGACTGTCCGGATACGAGGACGCCTACCGGGCCCGCGGCCTGCGGCTGGCGATCGAGAACCACGACCGCTTCACCAGCCGGCAGCTTCTCGACATCGTGGACGCCCTCGGGGACTGGGCGGCGATCTGCCTGGACACCGTCAACTCACTGGGGGCGTTGGAGCCCCCGGAGCAGGTACTGGCCGCTCTCGGTCCTCGCGCCATCAACGTCCACCTGAAGGACTTCACGATCCAGCGTCACCGGCACGCCCTGGGCTTCGAGGTCATCGGCACGCCTCTTGGCCAGGGCCGACTCGATCTGCCGCGGCTGCTCCGTTCCCTGGAGGCCTGGGGCAGGGTGCAGACGGCCATTCTCGAGCTCTGGACGCCGCTCGAGGAGTCCCTCGACTCGACGATCGCCAAGGAGCGCTCCTGGGCGATCGCCAGCCTGAGCCATCTTCGCGCATCGACGTCACTGGAGTTCGCCTCCACCGCGAGCTGAGCAGGCGCGGACGGCGGACCTGCCCGGACGTACGGGCCGGTCCGGCCCCCGGTGGCCGTCAGCGGGCGGTGATGCCACCGTCCACGGGGAAGAAGCCGCCGGTGGCGAAGCTGGACGCGTCCGAGACCAGCCAGCGGACGATGCCCACCAGGTCGTCGGGCTCACCTAGCCGACCGATGGGCAGGCCGGCCAACAGCTCCTCCCGCCGCGCCGCGTCGGCCAGCAGAGGCTCGATCAGGGGCGTACGCATGGTGCCGGGGATGACGACGTTGGCGCGAACCCCCTCGGCGGCATAGTCGGCCGCGACGACCCGAGCCAGCGCCATCATCCCGGCCTTCGAGGCGGCGTACGCGCTGTAGCCCGACCCGGACATGGTCAGACCGGTCGGTGAACCGATGAGCACCAGCGAGGACCGCTCGCGGCGTGCCATCAGACCGATCGCGTGCTTGACCGGGAGAAAGGTCCCGGTCAGATTGATCCGTTGGGTCTCCTCCCACACCTCACGGCTGACGTCACCGATCCGACCGTCGCGACCGTGTAGCTGGACGCCGGTGGCCACCACCACGGCATCCAGTCCGTCGATGGACGCCGCTACCTCGCCGAGGGCTCGGATCACGTCCTCCTCGTCGGAGACGTCGACCGCGATCCTTCGTACGCCGGCATGCTGGACACGATCGAGGGCCTGCGGCAGGTCGAGGGCGTAGACGACCGCACCACCTCCAGCCAGACCCGCCACGATGGCTCCGCCGAGCCCGCCCGCGCCGCCGGTGACGACGACGTGCTTGCCCTGGATCTCCACACCCCTCCCCGCCGTCGGCGCGCCCATTTGGCTGGTATACCATCATACAACCTGCTGCACTCCGTCGTCGGGCTGGTTGGCGGACTGTGGAGGCAGCAGGCCGTCGCCTCCCGCTTGACACTGCATGGACGGCGACCCGGCGCATTCGATGACAAGGAGGACCATGCCAGACCTCGCCATCGCTCCCGAAGGCTCGCATCTGCTCAAGCACGGTACGCCGTTCGTGCTCGTCGCGGACACCGCGTGGAGTGCCTTCGCCGATGCCACAGAAGCGGAGTGGGTGCACTACCTGAGCCGGCGCCGGCAGCAGGGCTTCACCGGTGTCGCGATCAGCGTGCTGCCCATCCTGCACGACCGCACACTGCGGCCGGGGGCGCTGGAGCCCTTCGGCGTGGTCGAGAACGGGCAGTACGACTTCGCCAATCCGAACGAGTAGTACTTCACCCGCGTCGGCCGCTTCACCGAGCTCGCCTTCGGGTACGGCTTGCACCCGCTGCTGGTTCTCCTGTGGTGCAACTACGTGCCCGGGACCTGGGGCGCGGAGCTCACCCCGTGGGGGGTCATGTCGGCGGCGGACCGGCGTCGTTACTGGGAGGCCGTGCAGAAGGCCTGCCAGGCCCACCAGCCGATGTTCGCGTTGAGCGGCGACGACCGCTTCGACAGCCCGGCGGCCAACGACGCGTATCGGGAGATGATGTCGTGGGTGAGCAGCGAGGCGCCGGACTGCCTGGTCACGGCACATTCCGCGCCGACGGCTCAGCTGCCCGACGACATCGCCGACTCACCGGACTTCGACTTCTTCGTCTACCAGTCCGGTCATGACATCGATGCTCAGGAGCGCTGTTTCGAGCTGGCCGCCCGCTATCGATCCCGTGCCGTTCGCAAGCCGGTGATCAACCTCGAGCCGGCGTACGAGCGGCACGGCTACGGCCGGGGGGCCGGACGCTACACAGCCGCCGACGTGCGCAAGGCGCAGTGGTGGAGCATCACCGGTGGCGCCTCGGCCGGCCTGGGATACGGCGCCCACGGGATCTGGCAGTGGCACCGCGAGGGCGGGCAGTTCACCAGTACCGCCTTCTCGATGGAGCCCTTCCCGTGGCAGACGGCCCTGGAGTTCCGCGGCGCAACCGACGCCGGTCTCATCGGCCACCTCGTCGCCCGCCATGGCCTGTTCCGTCTCGACGCGCGCCAGTCCCTGCTGCGGCAGGAGACCGGAGGCGTCCGAGCGGCCTCCGACGCGACCGGGGATCTGCTGGCGGTGTACCTCCCGTTCGCGAACGAGGTGGCCCTGACCGTCGACGTGAGCGGCTACTCCCTCGAAGCGTGGGATCTCGAGGCCCGAGCTCCCATCGCGGTCCAGATCGAGGGGGGGAGTGACGGATCGGTGATTCGCCAGCCGGACGTGCTCGGCGACGTTGTGATGATCTTCCATCGCTAGCCGATCCGGGTGACAGGATGAGGCAGATCGTCACCGTCTCGCCCGGACAGGTCGAGGTGGTCGAGACGCCGGATCCGACGCCGGGCCCGGGTCAGGTCACGGTAGCCGTTGATGCGGCCGGTATCTGCGGCTCCGACGTGCACATCTATCGAGGACGTCACCCCTACCAGATCTTCCCGGTGGTGCAGGGCCACGAGGTCGCGGGCCACGTCGTCGGTCTGGGGACCGGCACGCTGGGACCGGGCGTCGGTACGGCGGTCGTCGTCGAGCCGGTGATCAGCTGCGGCCACTGCCTCGCCTGCCGCCGGGGTCACTACAACGCGTGCGCAAACCTGGAGCTGGTGGGGATCCACCGTCCCGGTGGCTTCGCCGAGCTCCTGGTCGCTCCCGCGAACCTGGTCCACCCGACCGTCGATCTGCCCCCGGACCTGGCCGTCCTGTCCGAGCCGGTCGCCGTGGGACTGCAGGCCCTGGTCAGGGCCGGCCTGAGCCGGGGCGACGACGTCGTCGTGATCGGAGCAGGTTGCATCGGCCGGGTGATCACGATGGCCGCGGCCGACCAGGGGGCCCGGGTGCTGATCGCTGATCGCGAGCCGGCGAGACTGCGACTGGCCGAACGGCTCGGCGCCACCGGCTCGGTGAGTACCACGACCGACGATCTCGGCGCGGCCACCGACCGGTTCACCAACGGCAACGGTCCCCGCGTCGTGATCGACGCGACCGGGGTCCCCGCCATGATCAGGCTGGCTGTCGAGCTGGTGGCGCCCACCGGGACGGTGGTGGTGGTCGGCCTCTCGGACCAGGAGGTGTCGGTGCCGGTCGGCATCTTCACCCGCAAGGAGCTCAACGTGCTCGGGTCTCGCAACAGCGCCAACCTCTTCAGCCGGGCCATCGACGTGGTTCGACGTCACCGCACGGTGATGTCGGAGCTGATCAGCCATCGGTTCCCGCTCGAGGCCGCGGGGGAGGCACTGGCTCTGGTGGCGGACAACGCGGCTGCGGTGAGCAAGGCGATCATCGAGCCCCGGCGGCGCAACGTGGCCGGTCCCCGGCATGGCTGAGCGGCTGCAGGCAGGCGACCTGGAGGCCACCTCGGCCGACGGTCCAGAGCTTCGGGACATCCGTTTCCTCGACGTGGTGATCCTCGACGGCCTCGCCCTGACGGTCCGCGACCCCGACTGGAGGACGGTGCCCGGCCGGCTGGCGAGCCGCAGCATTACCTCCACCGACTCGGCGGTGCACGTCACCGAGACCTGGCGGTTCTCCCTCCCGACAGGGAACCTCGTCGGCGACCTCGACCTCCAGCTGGAGCCCACGGCCCTCTCGGTAGCACTGCGGATGCAGGTCGACTCGACGATCGAGGTGAACCGCGCCGGCCTGGTTCTCCTCCACCCGCTGGAGCTGGTCGGGCGGCGGGTCACGCTCGTCGGCCCCTCGGGCCGGCATGAGGGTCACTTCCCGGAACGGGTGAGCCCCCATCAGCCCTTCCGCGATCTGCGCGGGATGGCGTACGCACCGATCGACGGCCTCACGGTCTCCCTCGACTTCGGCGACCTTCCTTATGAGACCGAGGACCATCGGAACTGGTGTGACGCCGGTTGGAAGTCCTACACGCCACCCCTCGCGCAGCCGGTGCCCCTCCGGCTGAACCCCGGTGAACGTCACGACCAGCAGGTACGGGTCACCGTGTCCTCGGATCGGCCTTCCTCCGGCCGGCGACGCCGAGACCAGTCGCCGCGGGTGCGCATCCTGCCCGTGGTGTCAGGCGTCCTGCCCGCCCTCGGCTGGGGTGCCGGGCCGCTGCCGCCGGGAGCTGGGCCGGCCCTTGCGGGCCGACCCGGCTTCCTCTCGGTCGAAGTCCTCGCCGACGAGGTCGGCTGGACACGGCTGCGCCAGGCGTTGGCCCAGGCGCAGGTCCGTCAGGTCCCGCTCCGGGTGACCGTCGCTGCGCGGGCGACCGACGCCGCCCTCGTCGCCGACGAGCTCAGCCGCCTCGGGCCGTGGATCAGCCACGTGTGTCTGGTCGACCGGGAGACCCACGTCAGCAATCAGCCCCTGGTCGAGGCGGCCGCGACCGCATTCGCCGGCACCTCGGTCGCGGTGGGTGCGGGAACCCGGGGCTACCTCGCCGAGCTCGGCCGGTCGGCCACCGGCTTCGAGTTCGCACAGTTCGTCCAGCTGAGCATCAGTGCCGAGGTGCACCACGACGACGACGAGCGGATCCTGGACACGACCCGGGCTCTGCCCTTCGTCCTGCGCTCGGCCCGCGCCGCCGCCGGAGGACTGCCGCTCCTTGTCGCACCGCTCACTCTCGCGCAGCGACTCTCGGTCCATGAGCCCGCCAACGACCGGTATGCGCCGTGGGATCCGGCCGTGGCGCCCGACCCGCGCAGTGGCGAGGGACTCGGCGAGGTCTGGTGCCTGGCCACTGTGGCCGGCCTGGTCGGCGCCGAGGGCCTGAGCTACTACTCCCTGGCCCCCGGCCACGGCCTGTTCGATGCTGCCGCCGGTCCCACCGCGGCGGCGACATTGCTGAGCGAGCTCGCCGGCCACGTGGGCCGACCAGTGCTGCGCTGTGACATCTCCGATCCCCGGACGGTGAGCGCTCTGGCCGTACGGGACGGCGAGGCCGTCAGGCTGTACCTCGCCAATCTCGCCGCCAAGCCGGTGGAGGTGGTGGTGGAGACGGTGGGACCCGTCCTTCTTCAGCCCCACGAGGTCAGGCGCCTAGTGGCCAGAAGTGCTGCGACGCACGAGTGGGGTGTCGAGAATGGTCCCGTGAGGAAGGATGGGTAGATGGCCGAGGAGCAGTTGCGCCTGGACGCCGTCGATCGTCGGCCGAACCTCTACGAGGTCGTCAGCGACCGGCTGCTCGCGGCCATCCGCCAGGCTGGCCTGACGCCCGGGTCGAAGATTCCTTCGGAACGGGAGCTCGGGGAGCAGTTCGGGGTGTCCCGCACCGTGGTTCGCGAGGCGATCCGTCACCTGGCGGCCAAAGGCATCCTCGAGGCGCGATCAGGATCCGGCGTGCGGGTGGCGAACATCGGGCACGACGGGGTGAGCGAGTCCATCGAGATCTTCCTGACCCGGAACGGTCCGGTCGATCCGGAGAAGGTCAACGAGGTGCGACAGTGCATCGAGCTCCAGACGGTGGCGTACGCCGCGGAGCGGGCTACCGAGGAACAGCTCGGCACGATCCGGGCCGAGTGTGAGAAACTCGCCGGCCTGGAGGGGCACTCGGAGGAGGCGTCGCTGGCCGATGTCGCCTTCCACCGGGCCATCGCCGAGGCGAGTGGCAATGAGCTGTTCCTGGTTCTTGTCGACTCACTCGCCGAGGTCATGCTGGACATCCGCCGGGCCACCTTGCGGGATCCCGGCCGGACTGCCGTGACACTGCAGCAGCATCGTCGGATTGCCGAGGAGCTGGAGGCCCGGAACTCCGGGGTGGCGGTCGAGGCCATGCGGGAGCACCTGATCGACTCACTGGCGGCCCTGAGGCATGCCCTCGAGCAAGCTGCGGCCGCCGGAAACCGCTGACGCGCCGCCTAGGACTAGCCGCCCTTGTTGGTTGCATATCGATTCGTCATCGAATATCGTATCAACCCGGCCGAGGATGCCTGATCGCGGCGAAGGACCGGCACTGCCGAGCCGAGGGGAAGAGCGATGATCCTGTCGATCGACCAGGGCACGACCAACACCAAGGCCGTCCTGGTCGACCGGTCCGGTCAGGTCGTCGGGTCCGGTGCGGCCCCGGTGGGACTGTCGTCGCCCCGCCCCGGGTGGGTCGAGCAGGACGCGGACGAGGTCTGGTCCAGTGTGCTGGCCGCCGTGGCGACCTGTCGTGCGGCGGACCCGGACGCCACGCTGGCCGGGGTCACC
>DASQVF010000120.1:0-3923 GCA_035640915.1 Propionibacteriaceae bacterium | reverse complement strand
GACGGGCACGTGGCCTCGATCTTCCCGGAGCACCCGTCCGCCTACGCCGAGGGGGACGTCATCGCGGTCCGGTCGGCCCCCAAGCCGCCGCCGGAACGGATCAGCCTGACCCTCCCGGTGATCAACCGGTCCCGGGAGGTGTGGTTCCTGGTCAGCGGGTCGGACAAGGCCGCCGCGGTGAAGATGGCGCTGCTCGGAGCCGGCCCGGTGCAGGTGCCCGGGGCCGGCGCCTCGGGGGTCGAGCGCACCCTGTGGCTGATCGACGCCGACGCGGCCGCCGAGCTTCCTCCGGACCTGGCGCAGCGGGGCCGGATCTAGTGGTTGCGCCCGGTCGGCGCAGGCTCCGACGAGACTCCGGGCGTGATCACTGAATCACGTCAGGGCCGGGCCGGCTTGCCCGGCGTATACAGCCAGGTGGTGAAGAGCGCGTCCAGCTGCTCACCCGAGACCCGCTCGGCCAGCCGCACCAGGTCGTCGGTGGACACGACCCCGTACCGGTTGCGCTGGGCCCAGGCCCGCAGCACCCGGAAGAAGTCCTCGTCCCCGATCTCCAGCCGCAGCGCGTGCAGGGTCATCGCGCCCCGGTCGTAGACGGCGCCGTTGAACAGCTCGGTGGCGCCCGGATCACCCGGCGGAACCCGCCAGAACGCACTCGTGGCCGGTCGGGCGTACGCGGCGTCGAACTGCTCCTGCACGGAGTCGCCGCCGCGATGGGCCGCCCACAGCCACTCGGAGTAGGTCGCGAACCCCTCGTTGAGCCAGATGTCCCGCCAGCGCCGCGGTGTGACGCTGTTGCCGTACCACTGGTGGGCGAGCTCGTGGGCGACGGTGCCCTCCGAGGGCGGACCGGAGTAGATCGGCCGCGTCTGGTTCTCCAGGGCGTAGCCCGCCTCCTCGTCGTCGTCCACGACCGCTCCGAAGGAGCTGAACGGATACGGCCCGAACAGGCGGGAGAAGTACGCGATCATCTCCGGCTGGCGCGCCAGGCTCGCGTCCGTCCGGGCCCGCTCGGCCGCCGACAGATCCTCGTCCACCGCGTTGATGATCGGCAGCCCGGTGGGCGTGCGCTCGGTGGACAGCTCGTAGTCCCCACTGGCGGCCATGGCCAGGTAGCTGGCCATCGGCTCACGGGCCGACCACCGGAAGGTCGTCCACCCGTCCCGGGTCCGGGCACCGCGCAGGTCGCCGTTGGCCACCGCGACCGTTCCGCGCGGCACGGTGATCCGGAAGTCGTAGCTGGCCTTGTCGTAGGGCACGTCGTTGACTGGGAACCAGGTGGACGCCCCCTCCGGCTCGTTGGCCACGAAGGCGCCGTCGGCGAACGACACCCAGCCGTACAGAGCACCGGTGACGTCGGTCGGCTGCCCGGTGGTCCCGCCGTAGCGCACGTCGACGGTGAAGCGGTGTCCGGCCTTGAGCGTCCGACGCGGCGTGACGATCAGCTCCCGGCCGTTGTGCTGGTAGCGGGCCGGTCGACCGTTGACCCGGACCGCCGACACGGTCAGGCCGCGCAGGTCGAGGCTGAAGCTCTCCAGGTTCTTGCGCCGGGTCTCGGCCGCGATGCGGGCCCGTGCGGTCAGCGCCCTCGTCTCCGGCGTGTAGCGCAGATCCAGGTCGTAGTGCCGGACCTGGTAGCCGCCGTTGCCTGCGGCCGGGAAGTAGGGGTCCCCTCCGGAGGTGCTGCCGACGACTCCGGTGGGTGGACCGGCCACCGCGGGAGAGACCGGGCCCAGGAGACCAACGAGGGCGAGGACGACAGCAGCCAGGAGCCGGGCACGGGATCGGCGCATGGCCGGGACTATAAGCCAGCCGGGCGGCGATGGGAACAGGTCGAAATGGGTCAGCGGGCCAGGGCGGCCAGCCGGCCTCGTAGGTGCTCGGCCTCGAGGTCGTTCCGGCACAGCCGCAGCGCGGAGGCGTACGCCTGCCGCGCCGCCTCGACCTGGCCGAGATCCGCCAGCAGGGCGGCCCGGGCACCGGCCAGCCGGTGGCTGTGGGACAGCGCCGCGTCCAGCCCGTCGAGCAGGGCCAATCCGGCGGCCGGGCCCTCCGTCTCGGCCACCGCGACCGCCCGGTTGAGCCGCACCACCGGGGAGCCGGTGAGCGCCTCGAGCTCGGTGTAGTGGCCGGCGATCCGGTCCCACCGCGTGTCCTCCGCGTGCGGCGCGACGACGTGCTCGGCGGCGATCAGCGCCTGCAGGAAGTACTCCGCGGCCAGCCCGGACCACGAACCGGACAGCATCGGCTCCAGCAGTGCGAGTCCCTCGCCGATCTCGTCGGCGCTCCACCGGGAGCGGTCCTGATCCGGCAGCAGGACCAGCCGACCGGTCGCGTCGGTGCGGGCGTCGCGGCGGGAGTGCTGCAGCAACATCAGGGCGAGCAGCGCCCGCGCCTCGGGCGGCTCCGGCCGCAGGGCCATCAGCAGCCGGCCCAGCCGGACCGCCTCGCCGGCCACGGCGGCCCGCGTCACCTCACTGCCTCGGGCCGGTGCGTAGGCGGTGGTGAAGGCCAGATAGACGATCCGGCACACGGTGGCCAACCGCGGCGCCAGCTCCGCACCGGCCGGGACGACGAAGTGCCCGCCCGAGCGCGCGACGGTGCGCTTCGCCCGGGTCAGCCGGGCAGCCATGGTGGGCTCGGTGGTGTGGAAGACCGCGGCGATGTCGGCCGTGGCCACCCCGACCACCAACCGCAGGGTCAGCGCGGCCGCGGCGTCCGGCGCCAGGGCGGGGTGGGCACACAGGAACATCAGCCGAAGCCGTTCGTCCCCCAGCTCCTCCCCCACGTCGGCCATCACCCGCTGCGCCTGCTGCTGCAGCTGCGCGTCGACCGTCAGCAGGGGCTCCTTGCGCGCGGCCGTCGCCTCACCGCGCAGCCGGTCGAGGATCTTGCGCCGGGCGGTGGTCAGCAGCCAGCCAGCCGGGTTGCCGGGCATCCCGTCAGCCGGCCAGCAGGTGGTCGCGGCGAGGAACGCGTCGCTCAGCCCGTCCTCGGCCAGGTCCAGCCGCCGGAACTGCGCGACCAGGCGGGCGAGCAGCCGACCCCACTCGTCGCGGAAGATCTCGCCCAGCGTCACGCTCTCCATCAGCCGCCATGCTAGGGCGGGACATGCGGCCCTAGTGGTCCGGCGCCAGGCAGGCGCGTACCTCCACCGGGTCGCCCTCGGACACCACGCCGCAGATGTTGAGCAGGTCCTGAAGGTCGTCGCTCTCCACCAGGTAGAAGCCGGTGAGCTGCTCCACCGTCTCGGCGAACGGGCCGTCGGTGACCGAGACGTTGTCCAGCGTGCCCCGCACCACCTTGGCGCCGGACGAGTCAGCCAGCTCGGCGCCCCCAGTGACCCGGTGGCCCCGTTCGGCCAGCAGCTCGGCGAACCGACCGTGCAGCCCGTAGACCCGGGCCCGCTCCTCCGCGCTGGCCTCGGCCCACGTCTTCTCGTTGCCCGGGAACAGCACCGCGTACGTCGTGGTCATCTGTGTCGCCCTTCAGTCAGTGAGGACGCGCGTCGCCCTCACTGGAGATGACGATCGTCGAGCTGCGAATTCGATGTCCGCGAGTCGGTGACCCGGCTCAGTAGATCACTTCGCCCCGGGCGCGGCGCGCCCGCAGCGCCTGCAGCGCCTCGGTCAGGATGTCGGCCGCCTCCTGGTCGCTGCGCCGCTCCTTCACGTAGGCCAGGTGGGTCTTGTACGGCTCGATCTTCGGCGGCGGTGGCGGGTTCAGCGAGTCCAGGTTGGCCGGCAGCCCGCAGCGGGGACAGTCCCAGGCCTCCGGGATGGTGACGTCGGCCGCGAAGGCCGGACGGGTCTCATGACCGTGCGCACAGAAGTAGGAGACATAGAGCCGCGGGGCCGCGTCGCCGCGCTCCGCCTCGCCCATCGGTCCGGCCCCTACCCGGCTCCCCCGGATCGCACTGCCACCCG
>DASQVF010000119.1:0-6100 GCA_035640915.1 Propionibacteriaceae bacterium | reverse complement strand
GCGGTAACTGCGCGCTACGGGCCCACCCGCGCCGGTGGTGCTGGTCATCCGCGCCCGAGGATCTCCACCCGGGTTCCGGTGCCGGGCCGGCCGAACAGCTCGGCGGCGCTGCCGCCGCGCCGGAGCAGCTCCCACCAGCGGACGTCGCTGCCGTCGCGACGCTGCCACCCGGAGCTGCCGGGGGCGAAGGAGAGGTCGCCCGTGCTGACGGCGAAGGTCGCCTCTCCCGCGACGGCCACCGCCGTCACCTCGCCCACCCGGACCTGCACCTCGGCGCCGGGCTCGAGATCCGGATCCGCCCAGGTCGTCTTGAGGTTGCCGTAGCCGTCGACGTAGGCCACGACGCCCTCCGGGACCGCCGCGATGCTGCCCGGCGACAGGGCGGCGCCCAGGATGGCCGGGTCCCGGTCCAGCAGGCGCGGCAACAGCGACGGGAACGCGTCCCGCGAGCGGAACTGGGACCCGGTGTCGGGAATCGCCACCTCGTGAAGCTCGTCCACCTCGTCGCGAAGAAAGGAGAAGGAGTAGCGCGACTGCGCGCCGACGACCAGGACGTCCCCCACCCAGGCGGCCAGCAGGCGCTCCCCCTCGTTCTCCGACCGGGGGTCGTCGTCATCCTGTCGCGGGGCCACGTTGTGGTAGACGATCCGTCGCGCCGGCCCCTCACCCAATGCCAGCTGGCCGACGCAGAAGCCGGCCGCCAGGGTGTCGAAGGGACCCACCGGCGTGTAGACGACATCGGCCCGCGGCAGGTGCAACGCCATCCGCTGACGCACCTCCGCGTACGCGAGGTCGTTGATGCCGTAGTCGGCGATCACCTGGACGAGAATCGGTTCCCGATCCGACGCGAGCGACACGCTGACCAGCCTAGGGGTGCGGGTCGTCAGACCGGCTGACGGGTGAAGTCCTTCCCGGACAGCTTGCGCCAGACCCAGCTCGCCGGGATGTGCTGGTCGAACAACACGTACGCGGCGGTCGAGTCGACGGCCAAAGTGGTCTCGAGCTCGCGTCTCTCCGAGCCCTCCCCGGCGAACAGCATCTGGTCACCGGGAGCGAGCACCGTCTCGCCATCGGGTGTCAGGACGGCGTTCTCGCCGCGGAGGAGCAGCAACGGCACCACCCGGAGGTGCCGGCTCCGGTCCTCCGGACTTCGGAGTAGGTCCGACAGGCCGACCCTGCCAGCCGCCAGATAGCGACCGAGGGCCGGCGCCTGCTCCCGATCCAGCGTGATCTTCCAGAGAGCGGGGAGCTCGCGCCCGCAGTTGTGTCGCAGCCGCTGGAGCAGTTCCGCCGCCCACGAGTCGCCCTGGCCGGGCATCTTCTGGATGAAGCGCCACAGCATCGGCGTGCTGATCTGGGCGTAGACCTCATGGGCGACGACTTCGGTCGGCACCAGGAGGGCGTCCACCCGCATCTGTTTGAAGAGGGCGGCGCTGGTGGGCCGGTTCTGTCGGGCGGCGAGAAACAGCGAAGGATTCAGTCGGCGGGCGGTCGCCAGCATCGACAGGTTGGTCGTGTCGTTGTCGGTGCCGACCACCAGCCCGACCGCGCTCGCCAGGTCCGCCCGGGCCAGCACCTCCGGGTCGGACGCGTCGCCGACGAGAACCCCGGGTTCCGGCCGGCCGCGTTCGACGGGTTCGATGACGGTGACCTCCAGGCCCGCCGCGCGCAGGTCCTCGGTGACCTCGCGACCGAACCGGCCGTAGCCGCACATCACCCAGCGGCCGTCGGTCGGTGGATGTCCGCGCTCGGGCAGCTGCGCGCCAGGGCCGGCCTCCAGCCAGGTGAGCAGCTGGTAGGACGCCGGTGCGTTCAGCGCCAGCCGCAGGTGCTCGCCGAACCGGTCGAAGGGGTTGACCACCGTCGGGGTGCCGAAGGCCCGCATCCTTTCCGCGATCGGCGCCGAGATCGTCCGCGTGATGACGGGAAGGTCGGGACGGACCAGCGCCGCAGTCATGGTGACGGCGAGGTTGGTCTCGTCGTCGTTGGTCAGCGCCAGCACGCCGGAGCAGAAGGGGTGGCCAAGACCAGCAGCACTCAGGTGGTGGGGGTTGGCGGCGTCGGCCACGAGGCCGGGGATGTCGGCGTGGTACGACCCCAGGTCGAGGGCGTCCACCCGGTCCGACGAACCGTCGATCACCACGACCTGCTGGCCGAGCTCGTCGAACGCCTTGGCGAGCAGCTCGCCGGCGCGTCCGTATCCCGCCAGCAACAAGAAGGGCTCGCGCATTCGCTCGACCTTGCGGGTGAACCGCCGAAACGCCAGCGCCTGGCGGAACGACCGGTCCTGCACCAGGGTCAGCATGGAGCCGATCGCGTACGCCCATCCGACCACCGACAGGTAGATGGAGAAGGTGACCCAGAGCCGCTGCGCGGGCGTGAACGGCCACGGCAGCTCACCGAAGCCGATGGTGGTTGCCGTGTAGCTCATGAAGTAGAACGACTCGAAGAGACTGATGTACGCCGGCCGTCCCTCCGGGTCCACACCGGGGATCAGCGTCAGCCCGACGACGCTGACGAAGAAGATGACGATGAGGGTGATCAGCGGCGCCCGCATCCGCCGCATGACCAGGAAGATGGTCGAGGACGCCTGGCTCGACGACTCGATCTGGGCGCGCGGGCGTACCCGGCTCGCCGGCTCACGACGGCCGAACAGCTGAGCCCAGAAGATCAGCAGCGGGTTGCTCACGATGGCCTACCTCATCCGCGGTGGAAGGTGACGGTCTCCGTCACCAGCAACACGACCGAGACCAGGTTGGCCAGCAGCGCCCCACCGGACAGCGACACCATGCTCGCCGTATGCACCGCGGTCATGCCCTCCGCCGAGATCTCCACGGCCCAGACCCAGACCACGACGGCCGCGATCAGCTGCAGATCGGCGACCAGGCTGGTGGCCAGGTGCACCGCGCCGATCTGGGTGCGGTCGCCGAACTTGAGCACGGTGGCGATCAGGCTGACGGCGAGCGCCGCGAACAGCTCGTAGATGTTGTGCAGGTCCGGGTTGGCGATGTCGCCGATGAAGAACCCGAAGTTGAGCGTCGCCGCCAGCAGCACGAAGAAGCCGAAGATGACCTTCTCGAGATTCATGCTCCTCCTTTCCGGCGCATCGCCGGTGCTTCCACACTTCCTATCTCATCGGACCGGCTGGACGCGAGAAGTGCGCGTCGCTCAGGGCTGGGTCGGTTTCCAGGCGGCCCGCTCCCGGTGTGCGAACTCGGCGAAGCCGGTCGGGTCACGACCGAGGATCTCGGGTACGTCATCGGTCAGGCCGGCAGCCAACCCGAGCCGCGCGGTGGTGTAGATCGCCGCGGTGACGGCGACCATGCCCCACGGCATCTCGAGGTGTCGGCGGGCGTGCCGGGCGTAGGTGGGCAGGCTCGGACGCAGATAGCGGATGGGCCGGCCCAGCTCGGCGGTCAGGATGTCGGCGACCTGGTCGTAGGTCAGCGCCTCTCGCCCGGTGATCGTCCAGGCCCGATCGGCATGTCGGTCCGGTTCGAGGAGGGCGGCCGCAGCGACCGCGCCCACGTCCTCGGCGTCGACGAAGGCGGTGGCTCCTCGCCCGGCGGGGACGATGATCGCGTCGCGGTCCCGGATGTCGGCAGCGTGAGTGGTGGACAGGTTCTGATGGAAGAACGAGGGCCGGACGAAGGTCCACCGCATCCCGGAGGACCGCAGCCACTGCTCGACTCCCGCGTGCGGAGCGAACCGGTTGCGTTCGGCTCCCTGCAGCGACAAGAAGACGACATGGCGTACGCCGGCATCGCGGGCCGCGGCCACCGCGGGTATGAGGTCCCGGCGAACGTTGCCCAGGGCCGGCGGTCGGACCAGGAACATCGACTCCATCCCGGCGAACGCAGCCGACCAGGTGTCCGGCTGGGTGAAGTCGAAGGGCACCGCTCCGTCCGGCGGTGCACTCGTCCGGCCCGGGAGTACCGCGGTCCGGGGGTGCGACCCGGCGGCGGTCAGCGCGCGCAGCACGGCGGCGCCGACGTTGCCGCTGGCGCCGGTGACGAGAATGGCGTCCACCACCCGAGCTCCTGTCCTCCAATGCCGGTACCCGGCAAAGGATGCCTTGCTGCTACCCCGGCCGGGGTACGGCCAGTGACCCCGGCAGAGGGACGACGTCCGATCCGCCGATCCGTAGCGTCGACTTCGCCCGGAGATCCCGGTCGACCGACGCCTCGGAGGACGCCGTGAAAACGCTCGAACGGACCCGTGTCCGCACTCCTGTCGACCGCCCGCGACCGCAGCGGGGCGGGGTCTCCCGTCGGGCCCAGGCGGCCGGCTGGGTGATCATGGCCCTGGCCTGCGTGTACATCGCGGTCGCCATGTCCCGCTACCTGAGCTTCGACCCGGACGTCTACTTTCCCGAGCAGCTCCAGAACTACGTGCGACTGGAGTTCGTGCTCGGAGTCCACGTGCTCTGCGGCATGCTCGCGCTGCTGATCGGGCCGTTTCAGTTCGTGCGGCGACTTCGTCGGCGCTTCGTGCGCCTGCACCGGGCTTGCGGCGCGGTCTACCTCGCGAGCGCCACGGGGCTCGGAGTGTCGGGACTGATCCTGGCTCCGACGGCCTACACCGGTCTGGGGGCGTCGGTGGCCTTCGCGCTGCTGGGCCTGGGGACGCTGTTCACCACCTGGACCGCCCTCCGGATGGTGCTGGCCGGCCGGTACGCCGAGCACCGGCGGTGGATGATCCGCAGCTTCTCCCTGATCATGGCCGGGGTGATGTTGCGAGTGTGGATGCCGCTCTACGGCGGACTCGCCGCGGTGGGGCTCGTCCACTTCTCCTACGCGACCGCGTACGCCGCCGTCGCCTGGCTGTGCTGGGTGCCGAACCTGCTGATCGCGCTCTGGATCACCCGCCGACCCGTCGAGCGTGCGCCCGCGGCGTGACCTGGTCTGGTGGCGATGCCGTCCCTCGTGCTGTCCTAGACCCATGGCCGGAGCTGTGTCCCGGACCTCCTCCAGCGAGCAGTCCATGGGCCTACCCGGGTTCGCCCGACCGTTCCGCCGCGTGCGTCGAATCTCGCCGCTGACCGTCGATTTGGGGCTCGGCGCTCTCTTCGTGCTCATCGTCGCGGTCGAGGCCATCGGGGAACCGATGGCCGGCGCGCGGGTGGGGCTGCGCGCGGCCCTGACCCTGATCCTGGCGACCTGCATTGTGCTGCGGCGCCGGATTCCGTTGGCCGCCCAGATCCTCGCGGCGGCCACGCTGACGGCGGAGTCCTTTCTGCACGTCGCCACCGAGTTCAGCCCGCTCGCCACTCTGGTCTGTTCCTACTCCGTCGGCCAGTACGCCAGCCCGGCCCGGGCCCGGTGGGGAACAGTGATCATCGTCGCGGGTGTCGTCGGGTTCTTCGCCGGCACGCCGGGTCTGGATCGCACCGACCCGGCCAACCTGCTGTCGGTCCTCCTCGTCTGGCTGGTGGCCTGGGGCCTCGGCTACGGCGCCGCCCGCCGGCGGGAGGAGCAGGAGCGGACCCGACAGGCGCTGGAACGACAGGTGATCGCCGAGGAACGCGTAAGGGTGTCCCGGGAGCTCCACGACGTGGTCGGCCACACCGTGAACCTCCTCGTTGTCCATGCCGGGGCGGCGCGAATGACGCTGGACCGCGACCCCGCCATGGCCCGCTCGCTGCTGGAGGGAATGGAGAGCGTCGGCCGGGCGACCCTGGCCGACCTCGATCGGGTGCTGGCCGGGCTGCGCTCCGAGGCGACCCGCCCGGACGATTCGGCGATTCCGGCACCGGGGTTGGCCTCTCTCCCCGAGCTGGTCGGACGGTTCCACGACTCGGGGGTCGACGTGCGGCTGAGGATGGATCCCGACCTGCGGCTGCCGCGGGATCTCGAGCTGTCGGCCTACCGCATCGTTCAGGAGGGCCTGACCAACGCCCTCAAGCACGCGGCGCCGTGCTCGGCGACGGTGACCGTCGAGCGCGATCACGGCTCGCTGTTCGTCGAGGTGTCCGACACCGGTCCCGGCGTGCGGGACACCGACGGCCAGGGCCGGGGTCTGGTCGGCATCGCGGAACGGGTATCGCTGGGTGGCGGAGTCCTCCAGCACGGCAACTCCGACACCGGCGGCTTCCGGCTGC
>DASQVF010000118.1:0-6906 GCA_035640915.1 Propionibacteriaceae bacterium | reverse complement strand
TCGGCCTCGATCCAGCGGTTGAACATCGAGTACGACGGCTGGTGGATCAGCAACGGCGTGCCGAGGTCTCGCAGGATCTCGGCGGCCCGGGCGGTGTGGGCGGGGGAGTAGGACGACACCCCGACGTAGAGCGCCTTACCCGCGCGAACGACGGCATCCAGGGCGCCCATCGTCTCCTCGAGCGGCGTCTCGGGATCGGGTCGGTGGTGGTAGTAGATGTCGACGTAGTCAAGTCCGAGGCGGCGCAGCGAACCGTCCAGGCTCGCGGTCAGGTACTTCTTCGAGCCGTGGTCGCCGTAGGGACCGGGCCACATGTCCCAGCCGGCCTTGGTCGAGATGACCAGTTCGTCACGGTATCCGGCGAAGTCCTCGGCGAGGATCCGTCCCACGTTGGACTCGGCCGACCCGAACGGCGGGCCGTAGTTGTTGGCCAGGTCGAAGTGCGTGATGCCCAGGTCGAAGGCCCGCCGCATGATCCCCCGCTGGGTCTCCAGCGGCTTGTCGTCGCCGAAGTTATGCCAGAAGCCCAGTGAGATCGCGGGCAGCTTCAGGCCGCTGCGTCCGCAGCGACGGTAGGGCTGGACGGAGTAGCGGTCGGCTGCGGGAGCGTAGGACATGGTCGGCAACCTAATGCCCGAGGACGGCGCCGCCTGCGGCGGCCCTGCTCGGCGCGGTTTGCATATGTTTCTGCAATCTTGCATGATTATGTGGTGCCGTGTCGGGTAGCGGTGGCTGGCGCCACTGGATACGCAGGTGGGGAGCTGCTCCGCCTGCTGCTCGGCCATCCCGAGATCGAGATCGGGGCGGTCACCGCGGGCGCCAGCGCCGGGCAGAGGCTGGGAGAGCAGCAACCGCAGCTGACGCCGCTCGCCGACCGAGTGGTGGCCGAGACGAGTCCGGAGACCCTGGCCGGGCACGACGTCGTCTTCCTGGCCTTGCCGCACGGCGCGTCGGCGTCGCTGGCCGCGGCCTTGTCCGGCGACACCGTGGTGATCGACTGCGGGGCGGACTTCCGGCTGGAGGACGCGGCGGCCTGGCAGCAGTTCTACGGCAGCGACCATGCCGGCACCTGGCCCTACGGCCTCCCTGAGCTGCCCGGGCAGCGCGACAAGCTGTCCGGAGCGCGGGCCATCGCCGTTCCCGGCTGCTATCCGACGACGGCCACCCTGGCTCTGCTGCCGGCGATCACCGAGGGCCTGACCGACGCCTCCGACACCGTGATCGTGGCGGCCAGCGGACCCTCGGGAGCCGGACGGACACTCAAGCCCCATCTCCTCGGCTCGGAGCTGATCGGGTCGGCGAGCGCGTACGGCGTCGGCGGCGTTCACCGGCACACGCCGGAGCTGCTGCAGAACTTCCGGGCCTGCGGCGCCGAGCGGCCGTCGGTGTCCTTCACCCCGGTCCTGGTCCCGATGTCGCGCGGCATCCTGGCCACCTGCACGGCGCCGCTCCGCGACCCCGGTCTCACCGCCGAGCAGGCGTACGCGGCCTACGCCACCGCGTACGCCGACGAGCCCTTCGTCCAGCTGCTGCCCGAGGGTCAGTGGCCACAGACGCAGTCGGTGCTCGGCGCCAACACGGTCCAGGTGCAGGTGACGGTCGACCCGTCCGCCGGCCGCCTGGTGGCGGTGGCGGCGCTGGACAACCTGACCAAGGGCACCGCCGGCGGGGCCGTCCAGTGCATGAACCTGGCCCTCGGGCTGCCGGAGACCACCGGTCTACCGCTGGTGGGGGTGGCGCCGTGAGTGTCACTGCCGCCGCCGGCTTCGGGGCAGCCGGACTGGCCGCCGGACTGAAGTCCAACGGTCAGCCGGACCTGGCCCTGGTGGTGAACTCCGGACCTCAGTTCACCGCGGCCGGGGTCTTCACCACGAACCGGGTCAAGGCGGCGCCGGTGCTGTGGTCGCAGCAGGTGCTGGCTGACGGCCGGCTCAAGGCGGTCGTGCTCAACTCCGGCGGGGCGAACGCCTGCACCGGGCCGGAGGGGTTCGCCGACACCCATCGCACCGCCGAGTCGGCGGCCGGGGCACTGCCGGACACCGGCGCGATCGACGTGGCCGTCTGCTCCACCGGGCTGATCGGTGTCCGGCTGCCGATGGAGAAGGTCGCCACCGGCATCGCCGAGCTTGCCCCCCGACTCAGCCCGAGCGGCGGCCTGGCGGCGGCCGAGGCCATCATGACCACCGACACGGTGCCGAAGCAGGCCAGCTACGCCGACGAGGGCTGGTCCGTGGGAGGGATGGCCAAGGGGGCCGGCATGCTGGCGCCCGGACTGGCCACCATGCTCGTGCTGCTGACCACCGACGCAGTGGTGGACCAGGACCTGCTTCCCGGCCAGCTGGCCGACGCCTGCCGGACCAGCTTCGACCGGGTGGACAGCGACGGCTGCATGTCGACCAACGACACGGTCATCCTGATGAGCAGCGGCGCCTCGGGCGTCCGGCCCACCGCGGCCGACTTCTCGGCGGCACTCAGCGAGACCTGCCGCGACCTGGCCCTGCAGCTGCTGCACGATGCGGAGGGAGCGGCACACGACATCGCCATCGTCGTGCAGCATGCGGCGTCGGAGGACGACGCGGTCGAGGTCGGTCGGGCCATCGCCCGCAGCAACCTGTTCAAGTGCGCCATCTTCGGCGGCGACCCGAACTGGGGCCGAGTGCTGGCCGCGATCGGCACCACCAAGGCCGACTTCGAGCCCGACCGGATCGACCTCACCCTCAACGGCGTACAGGTCTGCCGCGACGGAGCGGCGGGCGACTCCCGTGAGCTCGTCGACCTGACCGGTCGGCAGGTGACCCTCGAGGTCAACCTGCGTAACGGCCGACACGGCGCCACCATCTGGACCAACGACCTGACGTACGAGTACGTCAAGGAGAACGCCGAGTACCCGACATGACGCTTATCAAAGGGGGGACGCCCCCCCTTGACCCCCCCGCCGGCGCGCGCGAGCCGACCGGTGGAGTGGTGCGCGCCGAGACCGAAGGGGGGACGACCAAGAGCCCGCTGTCCCTGGTCGAGAAGGCCTCCATCCTCACCGAGGCGCTGCCCTGGCTGGAGACCTACGCCGGCAAGACCGTGGTGATCAAGTACGGCGGCAACGCCATGGTCGACGAGGACCTCAAGCGGGCGTTCGCCCAGGACATCGTGTTCATGAAGCGCTGCGGCGTGCATCCGGTCGTCGTCCACGGCGGCGGACCGCAGATCTCGCAGATGCTGACCCGGCTCGGCATCCCCTCGGAGTTCCGGGGCGGGTTCCGGGTGACCAGCCCGGAGGCCATGGAGGTCGTCCGGATGGTGCTGGTCGGTCAGGTCGGGCGTGACCTGGTCGGCCTGATCAACCACGTCAGCACCCTCGCGGTCGGAATGTCGGGGGAGGACGGCGGCCTGTTCACCGCGACCCGGCGCGGGACGGTGGTCGACGGTCAGGAGGTGGACCTCGGGCTCGTCGGTGACGTCACCGCGGTTCGGACCGAGGCCGTGCAGGGCCTGATCGACGGGGGCAGCGTGCCGGTGGTGGCCAGCATCGCGCCGGACCTCGACGGCGTCGTGCACAACGTCAACGCCGACACCGCAGCCGCGGCGCTCGCCGTCGCCCTGAATGCCGAGCGGCTGGTGGTGCTCACCGATGTCGAGGGTCTCTACCGTGACTGGCCCGCCAGCACCGACGTCATCGCCGAGCTGTCGGCGAGCGACCTGCGGGCGCTGATGCCGCGCCTGGAGTCCGGCATGGTGCCGAAGATGGAGGCCTGCCTTCGCGCTGTTGAGGGCGGCCTGACCCGAGCCACGATCACCGACGGCCGGGTGCCGCACGCGCTGCTGCTGGAGATCTTCACCAACGCCGGGATCGGCACCATGGTCACCCAGGACGGGCTGGTCCGGTTGGGCAGCCGCGTGTTCCCCAAGCACGACGGAATTCCCTCCCACGAGTACGCCAACGGTGAGTTCCAGTGGTGATCGCGATGATGAGCAAGGGGGGCGACCCCCTTGAACCCCCGCCGCGCGCACAAGAACACACGGGAGCGCGCGAGCCGAGCCAGCAGATCAGCCGGCAGCTCGCCGGCCCGCCCAGCCCATCGGGTCCGGTGCTCGCCGCGTACGCGGACTCGGTGATGAACACCTTCGGCCCGCCCAAGCGGGTCTTCGTCCGCGGCGAGGGCTGCTACGTGTGGGACGCCGACGGCCGGCGCTACCTCGACCTGCTCTCCGGGTTGGCGGTGAACGCGCTCGGACATGCCCACCCCACCGTGCTCGCGGCGATCACCGGCCAGATCGCAACCCTCGGCCATGTGTCCAACTTCTTCGCCACCCCGGCCCAGGTCGCTCTGGCCGGTCGATTGGCGTCGATGACCTCCGGCGTCGACCCCAAGGTCTTCTTCACCAACTCCGGCACCGAGGCCAACGAGGCCGCCTTCAAGATCACCCGGATGACCGGGCGCACCAGGATCGTCGCGGCCGAGGGCGCCTTCCATGGCCGCTCGCTGGGCGCGCTGGCCCTCACCCACAACCCCAAGTACCGGGAGCCGTTCGAGCCGCTGCCCGGTGAGGTCACCTTCGTGCCCTATGGCGACGGAGAGGCCCTGGCCGCCGCGGTCGACGAGACCGTCGCCGCGGTGGTGCTCGAGCCGATCCAGGGCGAGAACGGAGTGGTGGTGCCACCCGCCGGCTACCTGGCCCGGGCCCGGCAGCTCTGCGACGCCGCCGGCGCGCTGCTCTGGATCGACGAGGTGCAGACCGGGATGGGGCGGTCCGGCTGCTGGCTGGTCCACGTGGCCGATGGGGTCACCGCGGACCTCGTCACGGTGGCCAAGGGCCTCGGCAACGGCTTCCCGATCGGGGCGTGCATCGCCAACGGGCGCGCGGCGACCCTGCTCGGCCCGGGCAGCCACGGCAGCACCTTCGGCGGCAACCCGGTGGCGGCCATCGCCGGGCTGGCGGTGATCGCAGTGATCGAGCGGGACGGGCTGCTCGATCGGGCGAACGACCTCGGCGCCCACCTCGCCGAGGCCGTACTGGGCCTGGGCCACCCGACGGTCACCGGCGTACGCGGTCGGGGCCTGCTGCGCGCGGTCACCCTGTCGGCCCCGGTCGCGCCGGCGGTCGCCGACGGCGCCCTGGACGCCGGCTTCATCGTCAACGCGCCGCGGCCGGACGTGCTCCGGCTCGCCCCGCCGCTGGTGGTCAGCACCGAGCAACTGGAAACCTTCGTTCGCGAGCTGCCGGATCTTCTCGACGGAGCGGCGAGATGACCCTCCGGCACTTCCTGGCCGACGACGACCTCACCGCCGCCGAGCAGGCCGCGGTACTCGACCTGGCGGACGCGCTCAGGGCCGACCCGTTCAAGATCAGCCCGCTGGCCGGGCCGCGCAGCGTCGCCCTGCTGTTCGACAAGCCGACGCTGCGAACCCAGACCTCGTTCAGTGCCGGCGTCGCCGAGCTCGGCGGCTACCCGATGGTCGTCGACGCCCGGCTGGCTCGGATCGGGGAGCGCGAGCCGATCGCCGATGTCGCCCGGGTGCTGGGCCGGCAGTGCGCCGCCATCGTGTGGCGGACCTCCGGCCAGGAGCGCATCGAGGAGATGGCCGCGCACGCCGGGGTGCCGGTGATCAACGCGCTCACCGACCGCTACCACCCCTGCCAGGCCTTGGCCGACCTGATGACTGTCCGCGAGCACCGGGGCCGGCTGGCCGGGCTCACCTTCGCCTACGTCGGCGACGGAGCGAACAATGTGGCCCACTCCTACCTGCTGGCCGGCGCCCTGGCCGGGCTGCATCTGAGGATCGGCGCGCCGGCGGGGTTCCAACCCGATCCCGAGGTCCTGGCCCGGGCCGAGACCCTGGCCGCCGCGTCGGGCGGCAGTGTGCTGGTCACCGAGTCGGCCACCGAGGCCGTCGCCGGCGCCGATGTCGTGGCCACCGACACCTGGGTCTCCATGGGCACCGAGGACGACGGCCGCGACCGGTCGACCCCCTTCGCGCCCTACTCGGTGACGGCCGATCTGCTGGCCGGCGCCCCGGAGGCGATCGTGGTGCACTGCCTGCCCGCCCACCGCGGCGCCGAGATCGCGGCCGACGTCCTCGACGGGCCCCGCGCGGTGATCTGGGACGAGGCCGAGAACCGGCGGCACGTCCAGAAGGCGCTGCTGGCCTTCCTTCTCGACGAGCAGGAGGCCACCCGATGACCACCAGCAACGGGGGAGTGCTCACCCGGACCGCCCGGCTGTCCAAGATCATCGAGCTGCTCTCCACCCGCGAGGTGCGGTCCCAGGCCGAGCTGTCCGAGCTGCTGGCCGCCGGCGGGCTGCACGTCACCCAGGGCACGCTGTCCCGCGACCTGGTCGAGGTCGGGGCGGTCCGGGTCCGAGGGTCGCGCGGCCAGCTGGTCTACGCCGTGCCGGGCGAGGGCGGCGACCGCAGTCCGCAGGCGGGCGAGCAGGTCACCTTCGCGGCCCGGTTGGCCCGGCTCTGCCACGAGGTGCTGGTCTCGGCCGAAGCCTCGGCCAACCTGGTGGTGCTGCGTACGCCGCCGGGGGCCGCGCAGTACCTCGCGTCGGCGGTGGACCACGCCAACCAGCCGGACATCCTCGGCACCATCGCCGGGGACGACACCGTGCTGGTGATCACCCGCGAGCCCGACGGCGGGGCCGCGACGGCCGAGCGCCTGATGGCCATGAGCCGAACCGGCCGATCACACCCTGATGAGGTTTACACCGCCGGGGGAGACAAGTCCCCCGAGCACCCCGGTACGAACAAGACGAAGGACGAACCGTGAGCGATCGCATTGTGCTGGCCTACTCCGGCGGGCTGGACACCTCCGTGTGCATCGGCTGGCTGACCGAGGAGACCGGGCAGGAGGTGGTGGCCGTGGCGTTGGACGTCGGCCAGGGTGGCGAGGACCTGGAGGTGATCC
>DASQVF010000117.1:0-6766 GCA_035640915.1 Propionibacteriaceae bacterium | reverse complement strand
GCTGCTGGTCGACGACACCATCCGCACCCGCTGGACCGTCACCGTGGCCGGATCGCTGCTGGTCGAGGCCGGTGCGACATCGGTGCTCCCGCTGGCGGTCCACCAGCTGCCCGGGTGAGAGGGCCGCCCCAGGCCACCGACCCAGAGCCGCCTCCGGAGGTCCGTTTACAATGTAAACGTGCGCGTCTCCCGGGTTGGCTGCCTAGCCTCGATCGTCATCTCGGTCGTGCTGTCGGTCGTGCTCACGGTCATCCTCAACCTCGTGCTCTAGGCGGCCGCCTGCCTAGCCTGGGCTGGTGCGGGTGCGCGAGTTGGACGGTGCGCGGCGCATTGTGATCTACGGGGTGACCGGCTCGGGAAAGTCGACGCTGGCCGAGCAGATCTCGACGGCGACCGGCATCCCGTGGCACGCGGTCGACGACCTGACCTGGCGCCCGGGCTGGGTGGAGGTGCCCAAGGAGGAGCAGCGTCAGCTGATCGCGGCCATCTGCGCAGAGCCGGAATGGATCCTCGATGCCGCGTACGGCTCCTGGGTAGACATCCCGCTGAGCCGGGCCGACGTCGTGGTGGCGCTGGACTACCCCCGCTGGGTCTCGTGGCAACGGGTGGTGCGCCGGACGCTGAGCCGGCTCGTCCACCGGACCCCGGTGTGCAACGGCAACCGGGAGACGCTGCGGCGGATGCTGAGCCCGCAGGACTCGATCATCGGCTGGCACTTCCGGTCGTTCGCCCGGAAGCGGAGCCAGATCCGCGCCTGGGTCGCTGATCCGGCCGGGCCGGCTGTCCTCCAGCTCCGGTCCGCGCGAGCCACCCGCAGGTGGTTGGCCCAGCTGCCGTCTCGGTGATGGCAGCGGCCGGCCGATTCGCCAGAGAAGCCCTAACCTGCTAATGTTTACAACGTAAACGCGCTTAAGATGCAGGCGCGTGCGTGCCGGCGAGCGCAAACTGTCGCCCCGGCTGCGGGAACCCGAGCGGGTACCGCGATCTTCAATGATTCGGGAGTCTCACATGAGCACCACCAACCAGACCACCACGCCCGTGTACTCGGGGGAGCCGACGGCACCGCGTCGACTCACCACCGAGACCAAGTCGGCGTTCAAGACCACCGAGCTGATCGTCTTCGTCGTCAGCGTGCTGGGTGTGCTGATCGCCGCTGCGGTCACCGACAACGGCGACGACGGCCAGGGCTTCGATGCCCGCACCGCGTGGCTGTACGTGACCCTGCTGAGCATCGGCTACATGATCAGCCGGGGCCTGGCGAAGGCCGGCAGCCGCGAGCGTTACGACGCCTGAGCTGGATGATTGTCGCGGTGCCGCGCCCCTGAGGGGCGCGGCACCGCTGTTTTTGCGGCAATGGACGTTGAGCCGAGCTCGGCAGCACCGCCGAGGTCAGGTGCCTTTCGTAGCGTCCGGGTTGAGCTGCCAGCCCAAGCCGTCGGTCAGCCGGTCGGCAGCGGCCGGGCCCCATGAGTCGTCGTCGTAGGTCTCCAGCTCCGGCGGGTCGTCGAGCAGTGGCTGGAAGGCCCGGAATGCCTCGGCCAGCCCCGCCGAGCTGGTGAACAGGGACCGGTTGCCGGCGAGGACGTCGTAGAGCAGTGACGTGTACGGCGGCATCGACCCGTCGGCGACGTTCTCCAGGTTGAGCCGCGTCGCGCTCTCGGCCGGCACCGGCTCGGGCCCGGGCTTCTTCACCACCAACTCGATCTCGATCGCCCCGTTGCCCTTGAGGTCGAAGGCCAGGACGTTGGGGAACGACCCGGCCGAGTGCAGCGGGCCCTCGGCCGGCTTGAAGATCAGGCTGACTCGCTGCGCGCTGACCGCCAGCTTCTTCCCGGTACGCAGCACGAACGGCACTCCCCGCCAGCGGTCCGTGTCGATCCACAGCCGCGCGGCCACGTAGGTGTCGGTGGTCGAGTCCGGTGCGACACCCTCGGTCTGCCGGTAGGACGAGTACTGCCCGAGCACCACCTCGGCCGGGTCCAGCGGCCGGAAGGCGGCGATCACCGCCTCGCGCGCGCTCTGCAGGTCGTCGGCGGCCATGCTCGACGGCGGTTCCATCGCCACCTCGGCCGCCACCTGGAACAGGTGGGTGACCAGCATGTCGAGGGCGGCGCCGGTGGCGTCGTAGAACTCGGCCCGGTCGGCGATGTCCAGGGTCTCGGGCACGTCGACCTGGACCTGAGCCAGGTGCTCGCCGCTCCACGCGTCGCCGAAGAGCCGGTTACCGAACCGCACCAGGTGCAGGTTCTGAGTCGCCTCCTTCCCGAGGAAGTGGTCGATCCGGTAGACCTGCTCCTCGTCGAAGGTCTGGTGCACCAGCTCGTCCAGCTTCCGGAAGCTGTCGGTGGAGGTGCCGTAGGGCTTCTCGTAGACCGCCTTGGCGTTCTCCGCCAGACCGTGCTCGGCGATGGCTTCAGTTGTGGGCTCGAACGCGTCGGGCGGGACGGCGAGGTAGTGGATCAAGGCCGGCTTCTCGCCCACCTCTCGCTCGGCCTCCCCGATCACCTCCAGCAGGCTGCCCGGGTCGTCCCTCCTGAACCCGCCGCCGGCGAAGAGGACGTGCTCGGCGAACTCGTCGAAGCGGGCCAGATCGAGGTCGGAGCCGAACTCCTCCAGCGACTCGCGTACGCGTTCCCGGAAGTCCTCGTGGGCCACGTCGCCCCGCCCGTTGCCGACCAGCCGGAACTCCTTCGGCAGCATGTCGCCGAGAAAGAGCTCGTAGAACGCCGGCAGCACCATCCGCTTCGCGAGATCCCCGGTGCCGCCGTAGAGGATGATCACGGTCGGCTGGTCAGGGCGGGCCGGTTCGGGCATGGTTCAAGTATGTCGATGCGGACTCCGCGCGGGTACGCCGGCGTACCAGGTCGAGCACGGCGAACACCATCGCCACGATGATCAGCACGATCGTGGTGCGCAGGCTGACCGACAGCGCGGTGGCGTAGTCCCCGCGGGAGGTGGCCAGCGCGGCGAAGAACTGGGCCAGGACGACCGCGACCCCGATCGCCGACCCCACCCGCTGTGCGGTCTGCAGCATCCCTCCGCCGGACCCCGCACGGCGGGGATCGACCTCGGCCAGGGTCAGCGTCACGTTCGGGCTGATCACCAGCCCGCCGCCGAACCCGGCGACCAGCAACAGGGGAGCGAGCTTGAGGCCCACCAGCCCGTCCATCGTCGGAGTCAGCAGGTCGATCGCGAGCAGCCCGGTGATCACCAGGGTGAGGCCGATGACGGCCAGCCCCCGCCCGACCCGCCCCAGCCAGCGGCCACCGAGGACGGAGGCAACGGCTGAGCCCACTGCGAACGGGGTCTGCGTCGCCCCGGCCTCCAGGGCGCTGTAGCCGAGCCCCACCTGCAGGTACAAGGTGAGCACCAGGAAGATCGCGGTGAACCCGGCGAAGTAGAAGGTGCCGAGGCTCAACCCGAAGACGAACGACCGCACCCGCAGCAGCGGCAGGTCGATCAGGGTTTCCCGGCCTCGCCGCGCCCACCACCGCTCCCACAGCAGACAGCCGACGAGCAGCAGGACCGCAGGGACGAGCAGCCACCAGGGCCGGTCCCGCAGCGGCTGGTCCTGCTCACCCTCGACCAGGGGGAGCAGGATCAGCAGCACACCGGCCGCGAACAGGCCCACCCCGACCGGGTCCAGCGACTGGCGCTCCCGGGGCCGGTCGGCGCGCGGCAGCAGCCGGTAGGCCAGGGGCAGCAGGACCAGCCCGATCGGCACGTTGACGTAGAACACCAGCCGCCAGCCGAGGTCCGGTCCACCCAGATTGACCAGCAGTCCGCCGAGCAGCGGTCCGACCGCGGTGCTGATCCCGATCACCGCGCCCAGCAGCCCGAAGGCCCGGGCCCGTTCCGGCCCCCGGAACAGGTTCTGGATGAAGCCGGAGGTCTGCGGGGCGATCAGACCGCCGGCCAGGCCCTGCAGCACCCGGGCGATCGAGAGCACCGTGGGGTCGGGTGCCGCTCCGGCCAGGGCGCTGGACAGCGTGAACAGTGCCACGCCGATCAGGAAGACCGCCCGCCGGCTCCGGGCGTCGCCCAGCCGGCCGGCCGGGACCAGCACCACGCCGAAGGCCAACGCGTACCCGGCGATGATCCACTGCAGGTCGCTGTCACTCGCGCCGAGGCTGGTGCGCAGGCTGGGCAGAGCGACGTTGACGATGCTCAGGTCGAGCAGGGTCATCGCCGAGGCGGTCAGGCACAGGGCCAGCGAGCGCCACCGGGTGCGGTCAGCCGGCGGCGGTCCGGGCGGCGTGCTGCTCATCGATAGCCAATCTATGGGACGACGTCGGGCTAACGTCGCGAACATGGATCTGGAACGGTTCGTGCGCGCCCAGGACGAGCATGGGACCTATACCCAGGCGCTCGCCGAGCTGCGCGCCGGGCGCAAGACCAGCCACTGGATGTGGTTCGTCTTCCCCCAGGTCGCCGGGTTGGGCCGCAGTGCCACGGCGCAGGCGTACGCGATCGCCGACCTGGCCGAGGCGCAGGCCTACCTGGCCCACCCGGTGCTCGGACCGCGGCTGGTCGAGTGTGCCGAGATGGTCGCCGAGCACCGGGACAAGAGCGCCGAGCAGATCTTCGGCGGCATCGATGCGATGAAGCTGCGCTCCTCGATGACGCTGTTCGCTGCCGCCGACCCGGACCAGCCGGTCTTCGCAGGCGTGCTCGCACGGTTTTTCCCCGAAGCCGACCCAGAAACCCTTCGCCGGATCCAGGGGCGCTGACCACAATGAGCTTGTGGCAGGCTTCCGGCGACGAGGCCGTTCGGCGACGATGGAGACCGACGACGATGCGCTGCCCGAGCTGGCGGACTTCGACTGGCTCCATCACACCCCGGCCGTCGCCGGCACCAGTTTCTGGTCGGTCGCCCGCCGCCTCCCGGCGATCGTCCGGGAGGCGCTGGCCCTAGCCTTCCGGGCATCCGCTCGGGACGCCGCCGCCACCATCGCCCTGAACGTCGCCGCCGGCGTGCTGACCACGCTCGGACTCCTGGCGGTCAGCTCGGTGCTCGGCGAGCTGTTCGCCGGCGGACCGACCCCCGATCGGATCCGGGCCGCTCTGCCGGCTCTGCTCTGGGCCGGTGCGGCCGTGACCCTCCGCGGCGCCCTGACCATCACCGCCGGCTGGGCCCAGGCCCGGCTGACCCCGCAGGTCAGCTACGAGGTCGAGCTGCGCATGTTCGACGCCACCACGGCCGTCCGCCTGGCGGCCTTCGACGACGCCGGCTTCGCCGAGGAGATGGAACGCGCTCGCCACCGGGGCCAGCGGGCCGCCCAGTCGATCGTCGACTCGACGGTCAACCTGTTGACCGGCCTGGTTGGCGTGGTCGCGACGGCGGCCGCGATCGCGGTGATCGAGCCGGTGCTGGTCCCGTGCCTGTTGCTCGCCTCGCTCCCCACCGCGGTGACGGCGATCCGGATGGCGCGGCGCGAGTATCTCGCCATGCTGGCCTGGATCACCCGGCAGCGCCGGATGTGGTTGCTCGAGCAGCTGATGGCCAACCGTCTCGCCGCGCTGGAGGTGCGCGCCTACCAGCTGCGCGAGTTCCTGTTGGGCGAGTACCGCCGGATGGTGCGGATCGACCGACGCGCGCAGTTGCGGCTGGTCCGGGCCCAGACGGCCACCCGCGTCGCCGGCTCGATCCTCACCGGACTGGCGGTACTAGCGCTCTACGCCACGCTCGGCAGCCTGCTGCTGATCGGGTTCGTGCCGCTCGCCGCCGCCGCGACCGCCCTGCTGGCCCTGCAGTCGGCTCGCAGCAGCCTGAACATCGCGATCCAGGCGACCAACCAGCTGTACGAGGACGCGCTCTACTACGGTGACTTCCGCTCGTTCCTCGCTCGCGCCGAGGCTGAGCGAACCGCGTCCGGAGGCGTCCCGGTAGCCGGCTTCGACGAGATCCGGCTGCACGGAGTGGGACTGCGCTACCCGGACACCGAGACCCTGGCGGTCACCGACGTCTCCCTCACCCTGCGCCGCGGTGAGGTGGTGGCCCTGGTGGGAGAGAACGGGTCGGGTAAGTCCACCGTGGCCAAGCTGCTCGCGGGCCTGTACCGGCCGACCGCCGGCACCATCACCTGGGACGGTGTCGACGCCACCACTCTCGATCCCGAGTTCCTCGCTGCCCAGGTTGCGGTGATCACCCAGGAATGGTGGAAGTTCCCGTTCACCGCTCGCGAGAACATCGCCGTCGGGCGTACGGGCCGCTCGCCGGGGGAAGGACCGACGGTGGAGGAGGCCGCCGTGGCGGCCTCCGCCCACGAGATGATCCTCGACCTGCCCAACGGGTACGAGACCCTGCTCAACCGGGAGTTCAAGGAGGGGCAGGACCTGTCCGGCGGCCAGTGGCAACGGCTGGTGTCGGCCCGCGGCTTCTTCCGCGACGCGCCGTTGCTGATCTGCGACGAGCCGTCGGCGGCCCTGGACGCGCGGGCCGAACACGCGCTGTTCGCGCAGCTGCGGCGGCGGCCCGACCGCACTGTCGTGCTCATCACCCACCGGTTGGCCAACGTGCGGCACGCCGATCGGATCTACGTGATGCAGCGTGGCGCGGTGGTGCAGGAGGGCGACCACGCCACGCTGATGGCGCAGGGCGGGCTCTACCGTGAGCTGTTCGACCTGCAGGCGAGCGGCTACCTCCCGGACCCGGAGTCGTCGGCCGTGTAGGGCTTGTCGGGCCAGTAGGCCCACTCCTCGAAGTCGTCCACCCGGCCGTCGGCGGCGAAGTGCATCACCCACAGGTCGGTGTACTCCTGGGGCT
>DASQVF010000116.1:0-7141 GCA_035640915.1 Propionibacteriaceae bacterium | reverse complement strand
TCCGACCGTCGGTCAGCTGGACGACCCTGGTCGCGAGGCGGCGCACAGCACCGGTGTCGTGGAACACCGCCAGCACGGCCACGCCGTGCTGGGCCAGCGACTCAACGAGATGCAGTGCGCGTTCCCGGTTCTCCAGGTCCAATGCGGACACCGGCTCGTCGAGCAGCAGCAGCCGCGGCGGGCTGACGGTGCCGGCGGCCAGGTTGACACGCTGGCGCTCACCGCCGGAGAGTACCCCGCAGTCGATGTCCCACAGCGCCTCATCCAGGCCGAGCCCGAGCAGCGACTCAGCCGCCGCCTCGGATGCGTCCGCCCGGGACAGACCCCGGCGCCGTGCGGCCGCCGCGACCACCTCCAGCGGTCCGGTTCGTGGCGGCGTGGACAGGAACTGGGACACATATCCCAGTTCACGGCCTCGCAACCGGGCCATCGCCCGGTCGGGCAGGGTGGTGAGCTCGGCCGGACCTGCGCCGGTCCGCAGGGTCACCGTGCCCCGGTCGGGCAGGTAGCTGCGGTGCACGCAGCGCAGCAAGCTCGACTTGCCCGCCCCGCTGGGTCCGGCCAGTGCCACATGCTCGCCGGCCGAGACGTCGAGGTCCACACCGCGCAGCGACACGACCGTCCGACCGTCGACGGTGTGCAGGGTGAAGGTCTTGTGCAGGCCCCTGATCTGCAGAACTGGTTCGGGCACTGCCTCACCTCCTGGCAGCGGCGACCAGCCGCTGCGTGTAGGGGTGGTGCGGGTCGCGGAACAGCTGGTCGGTGAGGCCTTGCTCGACGACCCGCCCGAGTTGCATGACCAACGACCGGTCGGTCAGCGCCTCGATGACCCCAAAGTCATGGCTGACCACCACGGCCGCGACGTCGCGTTCGGCGAGCAGCCCACGCAGCAGGTCCAGCACTCCGGCCGCGATGGAGGCGTCGAGTCCGGTGGTCGGCTCGTCGAGCAGCAGCACGGCGGGATCGGTGGCAAGCGCCTTGGCGATCTGCACCCGTTGGCGCATCCCACCGGAGAACGTGCTTACCGGGTCGTCCATCCGGGCCAGCGGCACCTCGACCCGGTCGAGCAGCTGGGCGACGCGCCGGCGGATGGCGTGGTATTGCCGCCATCCCGCTGCGGTGAGCCGTTCGGCGATGTTGCCGCCCGCGGACACGTTCAGGGCTAGCCCTGCGCTGGGGTCCTGGTGCACGAAGCCCAGCACGTCGATCCGCAACCGGCGCCGCGCGGCGGCGCTCAGACCGAGCACGTCGGTGCCGCCGCCGTCGACGGCGGCCAAGCGCAGCTGACCAGTGGTGGCGGGCTCCTCACCAACCAGGCAGCGCAGCACGGTGGACTTGCCGCTACCCGACTCGCCGATCAGCCCGAGTGCTTCGCCCGGCGCCACATCGAAATCGACGTCCCACGCGGCGACCACCGCACCAGTGATCGGACTGATCGAAGTGCCATGTTCGGGACCGGTACCGGGGACAGCCGCGGCGCCACCGGGCCCGTGCACCTTCCCGATGCGCTCCACCCGAAGCGTCCACTCTGGACCGTCGACAGGCAACACACGCTGCTCGGGAGACGGAATCGGCTCCGGCGTAGGCGGTCCGGGTCGGACCCGCCGGTCGGGGTCCGGCAACAGATGCAGGGGTGACGCGTCGCGGTGCGCCGGGCGGTCGGCGTCGCCGACCAGCACCCGCTGGCACCATTCGGTGTCGCTGCAGGCGAAGCGCCCCGTACCGGCGTCAACCAGGAAGGTGTCGTCGGATCCGCACCGCACGCAGCTGGCGCCACCACTACCTTCGACCTCGAAGGGCACATCGTCGAAAGCCAGCGAGACCACGTCGGTGTGTGGGGGCACGGCGTAGATGCGCTTCTCGCGGCCTGCTCCGAACAGGTTGAGGTGCGCTGAATTGTTCAACCGTGGGACGTCCCAGCGCGGTATCGGGGTGGTGGCCATCACGTAGCGGCCGTCGACCAGCACCGGGTAGCCGGTGGAGCGGCTGATCACCCCGTTGCGGACCAGGTCCTCGTACAGGCTCACCCACATCGTCGAGTAGTCCGCCTCGGCGTGCATCCGGGCGCACTCGGTAACCGAGCGTTGCACCCCGCGCAACGGTTCGGGCACCGGAACCTGGAGCACGAGAATGTGATCGCCGCCCAGCACTTGCTCCGGCACGCGGTGGCGGGTCTGGACGATCGTGGCGCCGCGGCTGTCGGTGGTCTGCTCGCACCCGGCGCTGCCGGCGATCAGCCGCCGCAGGTTGGTCGCGTTGACCCCGCCGTCGTCGCCCTGATCGATTACCTTGACGGTGTCGGCCGAGCCGACCAGCGCGAGCGTGACCTGCAGGCCGCCGGAGCCCCAGCCGCGGGCCACCGGCATCTCCCGCGACCCGAACGGAACCTGGTAGCCGGGCACGCACACCGCGGTGAGCGCGGCTCGGCGGATCTCCCGCTTGGCGCCCTCGTCGAGAACGCCCGCGTCAGTCCTGGCGTCGTCGAGCCCGGCCAGCAATGCTCCGATAGTCGACGCGGTGGGGGATGCGGTCACCGGCAATCCCTTCCCACCGGCTCGGTCTGGCGGTGCCGCTGTGCAGCGCTGTCTCTCATCGCCTGCTTGCGTTCGACCATGGAGCGGAAGGTCACGTAGTGCGGAAGCTTGAGATGCTCGAGGAAGCCCCCGGCATCGAGGCCATCGGTGGTCAGCAACAGCAGCTGCTCCAACGGTCCACTGCGGCCGAAGCGGCGGCAGGCAATGTCGAGGTTGGCCATCGCAATGGCCTTGCGTTCGTTGTGTCCGAAGCACATCCCGTAACCGATGTCGAAACGGGTGCGGTCTTCGTCAGCGCCGTCGAGATCCTCGATCGCCTCGGTCTCGGTGACGCGGAACTCGCCGATGGTCACCGCGGCGCCGGTGTACGGGTGGCGGACCCGCAACGGCAGTCGGCCGTGGCGGACCTCGCCGAGCGTGACCTCGTGGATGTCCCCATCCGGTCCGAGGATTGACCGGTACCACAGCCCGATCAGGGCGCCGGTCTCAGCCCGGGCCATCGTCGCCAGCACGGCCGACCGTGGCGCGCCCGGCCGCGCCGGCTGGCGGGTGATGTCGAACGGATCGGGGTCGCCTCCGCGGTGGTCCACCAGCAGGCCGGCCTGGCGCAGCAGAGCCGAGAATCGCCGGGGATGGCGCTGGGCGGCGGTGCGCCGCGGAATGGACCCGTTGGTGGCGTGCTGGCCGTCGGTCGGTTGTGGTGGGCCGGTCGGGCGCTGTAGCAACCGGCCGGTGTAGTCGGTGGTCCGGCCCAGCAACTGCGGCCCGTCCGGCGCGCGGTGCGCCGGCACGATCCGGCGCAGCACCACCATCTCGTCGGGGTCCACCGGCTCGCTGACCGACAGCCGCGGCAGCGTGGAGCGGTGTGCCCGCACCAGGTGCGCCGCCTCCAGCACGTCACCCTCGGCTTGGCGCAATGCGTCGGCCGCGGTGTCCTCGTGATACAGCCCGGCCTCCCCCATCACCCGATCGACGGCGAGCCGGAGCCGGTCGGTGATCTGACCGGTCGACACCCACGGCGCCAGGGCGTGGTCACGCGATCGGCGCACCAGGTCTTCGGCGGCCAGGATGGCCTCCAGCCCACCACGCGCTCCCGAGTAGCCCATCTACCGCACCCCCTGTTCGATTCGCGCACTGCGTGGGATGGCGATCAGCCGTCCATCCGGAGCGACGAACAGCAGGTCCACCCCGGACGGGAAGTCAGCGACGGCCTCGGCACGGGCCCGGATCAGGTCCGGTGCCAGCACCGGGGCCACCTCGAGGCAGCCGTCCACGCCGGGTCCGGACAGCCGCAGGGTGGGGCCGGGTGGCCGCACGTCGGGCACGGCGACGCTGACCAGCGCGCCCTCCTCAGGCGCCTCGGCACTACCCCGCTGCACCGACAGCAGCTGCTTGGTATGCAGGCCGTCGAGGGCGGCGACGAGCCGGGCCTGCGCCAGCGGCACGGCCGGTGCCGAGGTGGCCGTGCACACCAGGGTCGGCCAATCATTTTGGGGCCCGAGCACGCACACTCCGGTCTGCAGGTCGGCCAGCGCGAGAATCGGCAGCATCGCCGCCGGAAGGATCCGAAGCGGACGCTGTGGCATCGCGTGGACCGTTCCCGGACTGGACAGGGCGGCCAGCACCGCGCGGAACACCCGCTGCGCGTCGGCTGGCTCGAGATCGGCGCGCAGCGGCGCAGTCGACGTCGTCATGTCAGCTCCTCGAACTCGACCACGGTCGGCGCGAGCGCGGCCCACTCCGCCGCGTCCCGAGCCGCGATGCGTTCCTCGGTCCGGCGGCACAGCTGCGCGACCTCGGCGGCGCCCCGCCCGCCGGCCTCGGCGCGCGCATCGCACACCGCCGCGGCGAGGACGGCCGCCCGGTCATCGCCGAGCCGCATCGCCCAACCGCGGATCCCGCCGACGGCTACCTCGGCCCGGACGGTCAGCACATCGCCCAGCAGGAACCGCTGCGCGGCCACTGGTTCGCGAACCTGGGCGGTGACACAGCCGACCTCGGGAGCGACGAGCACCTCGGCGTCATCGCCGTCGGCGAGCAACTCGTCGGCCAGTGCGATCAGCTCCGCGGGCTCGGCTGCCGCCAGCAGCGCGGCTCGTTGCTCCCGGGTCCGGTTCACCGCTGCACCGGCGGTTCCCAGTCAACGGTCGAGCCCATCTCGACCACCACCCGGATGGCGTCGGCGCGCATCCAGGCGCTGCTGCACATCAGCGGATGGCCGGTCGCGGCGTCCCGGCTGAGGCTCTCGACCAACCAGACCGGCTGGCGGATGTCCATCTGCAGGCGTTCGAGCAGCTCGGGCGACGGCAGGTCCAGGCTGACCCGGCACCAGGCCCGCACCGGGGATACCCGGCCCACCTGGCGCAGCACCTCGTCGAGTGACTCGACGGCGTGCATCGCCAGCTGCAGGTCGGCGACGAGCTCGACGGGCACCCACTCGTGCGACCAGGAGGCCAGCAGGTCGTCGATGTAGGACTGCCGGACCAGTCGGAACGCCGGACTGCCTGTGGGGCGGTCCAGCAGCGTGGCGACATCGGCCGGCAGCGGAAGGTTCTCGATGTCACGCACCACCGAGCGGGGGCGAGCGCCGGCGGCGGTGACGGTGCCGTGCCAGGAGGGCCTGCGGCGTTGCGAGATCACATAGTCGATCCGTCGGTTGACGAAGGTGCCCGCGCCCCGCACCCGGCGGACCAGCAGCCGCCGCTGGAGTTCCTGCAGCGCGGCCCGGGCCGACGCGCGGCCCACCCCGTAGCGGCGGATGATCGCATGCTCGCTGAGCACCCGGTCCCCGGCGGGGCGGTCGGCGAGCTCGGTCGCGAGTTCGTCAGCGATCTCGAGGTAGCGGGTCGTGGCCACAGCTCAACGCTGATGGCTCGGGTTGGCCGGACAACTGCCCGCAAGGCAACGCGCAGGAAAACGTGAGTGAACGCCTGAGCAGCTTGTTCAGGAGACGACGCGATCCCAGTCCCTTCGCGGGCCGGGTGCCAGGATGAGCCCATGCGCACGTTCGACATCGCGGAGCGACGTGCAAGGCTGGCCCGAAGGCACCGGCTCGCGCCCGGCCACCGCGCACCGGACGTGGTGTCCGCGACTGACAGCATGGTGTGCCTGCACGCCACGGACCCCGCGACTGTCTACCTCTCGGCCTGGGCGCGCGTCGACGGGCTCGTCACGGCCGACGTCGACAAGGCGTTGTACGACGACCGGTCGCTGGTGAAGCACCTCTGCATGCGTCGTACTCTTTTCGTCTTCAACACCGAGGTGCTCGGCGTCATCCAGGCCGCGGCCAGCGAACGTGTCGCCGACCAGGAACGGCGGCGGCTCGCTAAGGACGTGGAGAAGGCGGGGCTGTATCCGGACGGGACGGCGTGGCTCGCCGAGGCGTCCGTGGCCACCCTCGACGGGCTAGCCGCCTTGGGCGAGGCGAACTCGACCGAGCTGCGCGCGGCGGTGCCGCTCCTGGAAGGCTCGCTCGTCTACGCGCCAGGCAAGTCGTACGGTGGCAACGCCCCGATCGGCCCCCGCGTGCTGACCACGCTCTCCGCCGCCGGGAAGATCCTCCGCGGGACGAACCAGGGCTCGTGGAACGTCTCACGACCGAGGTGGGTGACCACCCGCCGCTGGCTCGGGGCCGAGCCTGAGCTGCCCACTGAGTCGGAGGCACGAGCGGAGCTGGTACGTCGTTGGCTGTACGCCTTCGGCCCTGCCACCGTGACCGATATCAAGTGGTGGCTGGGCTCGACGATGACCACGACGCGTACTGCGCTGGCCGATACCGGCGCTGTCGAGGTGGAGCTGCACGGTCGGCCCGGCGTCGCGTTGGCCGACGACCTCGATCCGGTGCAGCCCGTTGCGCCGTGGGCTGCGCTGCTGCCTGGCCTCGACCCGACGACGATGGGCTGGTTCGAGCGCGACTGGTACCTCGGCGCGCACCGCGCTGCGTTGTTCGACAGCACCGGAAACGGCGGCATGACCGCGTGGTGGGACGGTCGGATCGTGGGCGGGTGGAACCAGACCCCGACCGGCGAGGTGTACCTGCAACTGCTCGACGACGTCGGATCCGAGGCCCTGGCGGCGCTGGAGTCCCAAGCAGCTCTTCTCACCGAGTGGCTGGGCGGCCTGCGAGTAGCCCCGCGCTTTCCCTCACCGCTCTCGACGATCGGGTCACCGTCTACCCGGCCGCTTCGACGAGGTGGCCTTGGACGGGGAACAGGTGAGACCACAGCCGGGTGAGCTCCACGGCAGCTGGGTCACAGCGAACGTCGCCGGCCCCTTCAAGAGTGGCCCGGCAGCTGGGGCTGAGCCGTTCGCTAGCCATTCTTCGCTCGCCGCTCGTGGAAGTTCACCTTGAGGCGTCGGTTGCCCGCCGGGTGCTGCGGGGTGAGTGGTCAGAACGGCGGTTGGTCAGGCAGCCGAGTGGGTGGTGGTCGTGCTGGCGTTTGGGGCGCTCCGGGTGGGTGGAGGACTGGTCCCTCCAACGTCATCGGGATACCTGGAGGGTCAGGGTCGACGTCGCGGGGTAGCGGCTGGGGCAGGTCGGGGGTGATCGGTTCGCCGCGAGTGCGGTAGGTCTGCCCGAGGGACTGGCCCAGACGAGCTCGGCGGGG
>DASQVF010000115.1:0-6211 GCA_035640915.1 Propionibacteriaceae bacterium | reverse complement strand
GCTCTAGATCACGCAGCGCCGTAGACGGTCCGACCGCCCACGGACTCCTTCTCGACCCGCCGGGTCAGGTGCAGGCCCTCCAGCACGAACTCGGCGGCGGCCGCCACCTGTCCGCGGCCGGCGGCGTCGTCGTAGCCCAGCCGCTGCAGCACCTTGGACAGCCCCGGCACGGTGCCGAGCTGGGCCAGCAGGTCGGCGGCCGGGACCAGGTCGCCGGTCTCGACCACCTCGCCGTCGGCGAACACCGCGGTGAAGCCGGACAGGTCCAGACCGCCCAGCCGGTCCCGGAACGTGGCCGCGACGGCCAGCTTGAGCAGGTGGTCCAGCAGGGCCCGCTCCCGACCCTCCTCGCCCATCTCGAACTCCACCTTGCCGAGCAGGGTCGGGAGCACCGAGCCGAGGTCACCGACCCGAGCCACCGCCTCCGGTTCCCGAGCCCGGGCGGCGCGGCGGAGTGCGGACCCCGCCAGCGCCTCGGCCGCCGCGATGGCGAAGCGCGCCGAGACACCCGAGCGCTGGTCGATCGAGGGCGACTCGCGCAGGTTGCGGCTGAACCGAGCCAGTACCTCCAGCAGGTGGTCGCCGACCTCGGCCACCAGGCCCGCCTCCTGCCGCAGCAGGGCCACCTCGTCAGCCAGCTCGGTCAGGTAGTGGGTACGGATCTCCGCGCCGAATCGGTCCTTCAGCGGGGTGATGATCCGGCCCCGGTTGGTGTAGTCCTCCGGGTTCGCGGTGGCCACCAGGAACACGTCCAGCGGCAGCCGCAGCGAGTAGCCGCGGACCTGGATGTCCCGCTCCTCCAGCACGTTGAACAGCGCCACCTGGATCCGCTCAGCCAGGTCCGGCAGCTCGTTCAGCCCGAACACGCCGCGGTTGGCCCGCGGCACCAGGCCGTAGTGCACCGTCTCCGGGTCGCCCAGGGTGCGGCCCTGAGCCACCTTGACCGGGTCCACGTCACCGATCAGGTCGCCCACCGAGGTGTCCGGGGTGGCCAGCTTTTCGGTGTAGCGGTCCTCGCGGTGCCGCCAGGTGATGGGCAGGTCCTCGCCGAGCTCGGCGGCCAGGGTCCGGCAGCGGATGCAGACCGGGGCGTACGGGTCGTCGTGGATCTCGCAGCCGGCGACCCCGGGGCTCCACTCGTCGAGCAGGGCGACCAGTGTCCGCATCAGTCGGGTCTTGCCCTGACCCCGCTCGCCGAGCAGGACCAGGTCGTGCCCGGCCAGCAGGGCGGTCTCCAGTTCGGGCAGCACCGAGTCATCGAAGCCGACGATGCCGGGGAAGGCCACGTCGCCGGCGGCCAGCCGCTGCTGCAGGTTGGCCCGCAGCTCCTCCTTGGTGGTCCGGGACCGGTGCCCGGAGGCCCGTAACTGGCCGACCGTCGCCGGTTCAGGATGCGCAGGGGACGCCATGTCGGCGACCCTACGACCGTCCCCCAACCCCCTCCGCCGCCTCCGCAGGAACCCACGTGCACGTGAGTTCCTGACGCCCTACGCGAGTTGCAACGTGGGTATCGCAACCGGAACGAACGTGCACGTGGGTTCCTGCGGGGGGAAGCGGGCGTCGCGAGCCGGGTGTCGGGCGCCGTCGGGCCGCCGTTTCTCAACGTGAACCTGAGGGTGTGTCGACTTGCTTTTTCCCGCGTGCCGCCCGGAACGCCTCCCGGGATCGGCGCCGGTTGCGGGGTAGTTTGACCGAAATGTCACCGCACCCTGGACACGAGTAGGAGCCGCCCTGATCGATGCGCACGGCACGACTGGTGGGACTCAGCCCGGACGGCAAGTCCCTGATCGTCGCCACCGACGACGGTGAGGAGTTGCAGATGGCAGCCGACGACCGTCTGCGGGCCGCGATCCGGGGCGACCGCCCCCGACTCGGACAGTTGGAGATCCAGATGAACACCTCACTCAGCCCGCGGGACATCCAGACCCGGATCCGCGGCGGCGAGTCGCTGGAGGACGTCACCCGGCTCGCCGGCATCCCTCTGGACCGGGTGGAGCGGTTCGCGGCACCGGTGCTGGCCGAGCGCGAGCACGTCGCGGCCATGGCGATGTCGGCATCGGTCCGTCGCCGCGGCGAGACCTCCGGCCACCGCAGCCTGCGGATCACCGTCACCGAGCGCCTGGTCACCCGAGGTGTGGACAGCGACACCGTGAGCTGGGACTCCTACCGTCTGGACGACGGCCGGTGGGCGGTCACCGCGGACTACACGTCAGGGGCGGAGAACCGGCACGCCTGCTTCACCTACGATCCCCGCGGCCGGTTCTCGGTGGCAGCGAATGACGAGGCTCGCCGGCTTCTGGGCGAGCAGCCGACCGGTCCACAGCCGGTCCGCCAGCGTCCCGCCGATTCGTCGCCGGTAGCCGAAGACACCGAGCCCACCGTCGACCTCAGCGATGAGCTGGCGCTGGTGCGGGCGACCCGCGAGCCGCCGGCCGTCTCGGCGCGCCGAGACGAGGCCGACGAGCCCACCGTCCATGTCCCGCGGCTTCGCCCGGTGGCGGACCTGCCGCTGGACTTCGGCGGCGACGGCTACAGCGAGGACTCGGTACGGGTGTACTCCGGGCTGAGCGACGCCGCCGCGGTGCCCGAGACCGGTCCCGCTGCCGGCTGGGAGCCGGCCATCCTGGTCGACTACCCGGTCGAGCCGAGCCAGCAGGTCGACGGCGAGCCGCCGACCGAGGACGACCCGCTCGTGTCGCCGGAGCTGCCGGCCGAGGTGCCCGGCACCGAGGAGCAGCCGCCGGAGATCGATGCGCCGACGCTGCCCGGGACGGATCCGGAGGAGCGTCCGACCCAGCTCGACCAGGAGCGGCGGGCCGGCCGCCGCAAGCGGGCCACCGTGCCGAGCTGGGACGAGATCATGTTCGGCGGACCGAAGCGGTCACGCTGACCCGGTGGCGACCGGGCGCCGCGGGTCGCTGATCCAGTCGCTCCAGGAACCCGGGTAGATCGCCGCGGTTCCTCCGGCCGACTCCAGGGCCAGCAGGCTCTGCGCGGCGGTGACTCCCGACCCGCAGTAGAGCACGGCGTCGCCGGTCACCCCGGCCGCGGCGTGCCGGCTTCTGATCAGGTCGGCGTCCAGGAACCGCCCAGCCGGATCGAGGTTGCCGGTGGCCGGGAGGTTGACCGCACCCGGGATGTGGCCGGCGACCGGGTCGACCGGCTCGGTGGCTCCGGAGAACCGCTCCGCGGCCCGCACATCGACCAGCAGCGGTCCGGTTCCCGTCGCCAGACCGGCCTCGATCTCCGCTGCCGCCACCCGCCGGCGGTGACCGGGTCGGGCGACGAGGTCTCCGAGCGGCACGGCCGGGGCCGGTCCGGACTCAGTGGGCCGGCCTTCGGCCAGCCAGGCGGCCAGCCCACCGTTGAGCACCCGGACCTCATGGTGGCCGGCATCGGTGAGCAGCCACCACAGTCGGGCGGCAGCCTGGGAGGTGGCGGCGTCATAAACGACCACCGGACGGTCCGCGCGTACGCCGATGGACCGCATCGCCGCCTCGAACACCACCGGCGAGGGCAGCGGATGCCGGCCGCCGGGTCCTGGAGGACCGGAGAGCTGCCGCTCCAGGTCTACCCACTGCGCGCCGGGTAGGTGAGCCCCTTCGAACTCCGGCCGCCCGGGTGGCCCGCCGAGCGTCCAGCGGACGTCAGCCAGCACGGGCGGCTCGCCGGCCTCGAGCAGCTCGGCCAGCTCGGCCGGCTCGATCAACACCTCAGAGCTCATCGCCGACCTCTGCTCACGCGAACGGCAGCGGCTGGAGCCAGGACGCCGGGGCCACGTCCCGCGAAGTAGAGGTGCTCGGCCACGCGGGAATCCTAGGAGGGCAGGTAGGTGGCAGGGAGCATCATGCGGATCGCGGGACGCCTCGGGTCCATGACGGAACGTCAGTCGATCAGCAGGGGAACCAGCATCTCGTCGGCGGTCAGGGACCCGTGCATCCCGACCATGGTCAGCTCGCGCGGCATCGCTCGCGTCATCACCGCCCAGTCGTTCCGCAGGGCGACCAGGACGTGCCCGTAGCGCTCCCGAAGGTCGACGTCCACCGGACCGAACCAGCCGTCGTCGATCGCCTCGTCCCGGGTCCGCACCCACGCGTTGTGGCCGAGCCGGTTCCGCCATCGGGCGGCGACGCGCTCCGGCCGGTCCTGGTCGACGTAGAGCTGGCGGAACCGCGGTTCGCCGGCCAGCACCGTCACCCCGGCCAGCAGCTCCGGCTCGTCCTCCGCCACCAGTCGTCGCTCGTCGGGGATGTCGACCATGCCGTGGTCGGCGGTGACCAGCAGCCTGACGCCGTCGGGCAGGGCCTCCCGCAGCGCCTCGCAGCGCCGGTCCACCGCCACCAGCTGGCGCCGCCAGTCGGCGGAGGTGCAGCCGGAGCCGTGGCCGTGATGGTCCAGGTCCCGCTCGTAGCCGTAGACGATGCTTCGAGGGCGGCGAGCGCTCGCCGCCACGGTCAGCGCGGTACGCCGGTCGACGTCGTGGTCGTCCCCGTAACCGGAGAACTCAGCGCCGCGCAGTGCCGCCTCGGTCAACCCGGTGTCAGCGAAGCGCTGCAGGGTCACCGTGCTGACCCCGATCCCGGCGTCCGTCGCCCGTTCGAAGACGGTCGGCTTCGGCTGGTAGGCCCGGCCGGTCAGGTCGGTCTCCCAGGTCAGCGCGTTCAGCACCTCCCCGGTGGCCGGCACGCGGGAGGTGTAGCCGACCACACCGTGCTGGCCGGGCGGAAGCCCGGTTCCGAGGCTGGCGAGGCTGGTCGCGGTGGTGCTCGGCACGCCCGAGGTGAGAGCCCGGGCGCTCCCGAGCAGCGAGGCCAGGTATGGCACGTCCCGCACCGAGCGGCGCAGCAGGTTCCACCCCAGACCGTCCACCAGCACCACCACGTAACGGTCCGCGGGCGGCAGGCCGAGCACGTCCTCGCGGCAGCCCGGCACTCCCAGGTGGGCGCCGATGCTCGGCATCAGCTCGCCCAGGCTGGCCGACCCGTAGTCGGGGCGGACCAGATCGTCGGACCGGGGGGACGACGCGGCCGGAGCGGGCCGGGGACGCACCCCCGGTGCCGTCATACCAACGCCGCGCGCTGCTGCAGCGAGCTGGCGAAGCGGACCAGCCGGGCCACCCGCTCCGCGCCGTCGGCCGCGGCACTCATCCGTACCGTGAGGTCGTCGCCCACCAGGGCCCCGGTGTAGCCATGGTCGGCCTCACACTGGGGGTCGCTGCAGCTGGCCTGCTCCAGGTCGATCCGGCGGACGGCGCCCCACCCCACGGCCAGCCAGGTCTCGTAGATGTCCTCCGAGCCAGCCCGGTACGCCTCGGGCTGGGTCACCACCCGGGTCAGCGCAACGGTGTTGATCTTGGTCAGGGCGACCGACTCGGTCGAGGAGGCCGCGTAGATGCCGGTGGCCGGTGGCTCGGCCGGCTGGTCGTCGGTGTGACCGACGATGAGCCGGGTCCGGGTCAGGGCCAGCACCGTGACGTGACGGTGGATCTCGTCGTGGTTGAAGGTCGGCTCGTGGTGCACCACGAAGTCCAGCAGGTCCTCCTCAGCCAGGGCGATCAGCATCGCGTCCTCCACCAGCTCGGGGAAGTACCCACATGCGTCGATCTCGGCGCGCAGGTCCTTGCGCGTGGTGCCCAGCCTCATGCCCGCAATACTCCCACGGCTCACGACAGGGCTCGTCGCGTGTGCGGGCGAGCGCGGGAGGTAAGGCGAGAGCTCAACCGCCCGGCCGGGCGCGTCGCGGTGGCCTGGCCGGTCTCCGGGGCATCGGCCCTGGTGGCCCCGTTCGTGGAGATTGCCGAGGCCACGTTCGGTGCGGCGGAAGTCAGCGGCGAGCGTCGGTAGAGCCGGACGCGAGCCGCAGGCCGAGATCAGAGCATTCGGACCAGGGGGTCGCGGCGGTCGGCGGTCGGCGCGATCAGCACCTGCGCACCGAGCACCGACACGGAGCTGAGGGAGGCGATGCACGGGCTCAGCCGGACCGAAGCGAGCTGCGGGATGGCGTCGGCCAGCTGGGCCACCCGGTGCAGCAGGTCCTCGATGCCGGTCACGTCGACACCCGGGGCACCGTGTCGGCCGAACAGCACCGGCGCCGCCTTCAGGTCCCGCACCATCGCCGAGGCGTCGACGGTGGTCAGCGGCGGCACCCGGTAGACGGTGTCCCCCAGCAGCTCGCTGGGCACACCGTCCAGCCCCAGCGACACGATCGGACC
>DASQVF010000114.1:0-9731 GCA_035640915.1 Propionibacteriaceae bacterium | reverse complement strand
GGGTGAGACGGTGCACGAGGCCCGGTGCGGCATCGGGTACCTGCACACCGGCATCGAGAAGAACATGGAGTTCCGCACCTGGACCCAGGGCGTCACCTTCTGCACCCGGATGGACTACCTGGCCCCGCTGTTCAACGAGACCACCTACTGCCTCGGTGTGGAGCGGCTGCTGGGCATCGAGGAGGAGATCCCCGAGAAGGCCAACGTCATCCGGGTGATGATGATGGAGCTCAACCGGATCTCCTCCCACCTGGTCTGCATCGCCACCGGTGGGATGGAGATCGGCGCGCTGACGGTGATGACCATCGGCTTCCGGGAGCGGGAGAAGGTGCTGGACGCCTTCGAGCTGATCACGGGCCTGCGGATGAACCACGCCTACATCCGGCCCGGCGGCGTGGCCCAGGACCTGCCCGACAACGCCCTGGACCACGTCAAGGACCTGGTCGGGTGGATGCGAAAGCACCTGCCGGAGTATGCGGCGTTCTGCAACGAGAACCCGATCTTCAAGGCCCGGCTGGGCGGCGTCGGCCACCTCGACCTGGCCGGCTGCCTGGCCCTGGGCATCTCGGGCCCGGTGCTGCGCTCCACCGGCTACGACTGGGACCTGCGCAGGAAGCAGCCCTACTGCGGCTACGAGACCTACGACTTCGAGGTGCAGACCTGGGACGGCCCGGACGCGTACGGACGGTTCCGGATCCGGCTGAACGAGATGTGGGAGAGCCTGAAGATCGTCGAGCAGTGCGTAGAGCGGTTGGAGGGCATGCGCGGTGCGCCGATCATGATCGCCGACAAGAAGATCGCCTGGCCCGCACAGCTGTCCATCGGCAGTGACGGGATGGGCAACTCCAACGAGCACATCAAGCACATCATGGGCGAGTCGATGGAGGCCCTGATCCACCACTTCAAGCTGGTCACCGAGGGCTTCCGGGTGGCCACCGGTCAGGCTTACGTCCCGATCGAGGGGCCGCGCGGCGAGCTGGGTGCGCACGTGGTCTCCGACGGCGGTACCAAGCCGTTCCGGGTGCACTTCCGCGACCCGAGCTTCACCAACCTGCAGGCGATGCCGGCGATGTGCGAGGGCGCCATGGTGAGCGACGTCGTGGTGGCGGTGGCATCACTGGATCCCGTGATGGGCGGTGTCGACCGTTGAGCGGCTCATGCGCCCTGAGCCTGTCGAAGGGCCGCCATCGGGCTTCGACAAGCTCAGCCCGCATGATGGTGGCGCGTCATGAGTGAGCTCATCGAGCCGCCGCCGACGGCGGGCCGGCACGCCGACGGCAACGGTGCGAGCCGCGAGCAGGCGGAGCGCCTCGCCGCCGGCCACGTCGGCGACCACGGCCACTTCCCCACCCACTTCGACGAACCCAGCCTGGACTACTCGGCGACCACGGAGATCACCGAGGAGACCCGGGAGGAGCTGCGGGCCATCGCCGCCCGCTATCCGCAGGCCCGGTCCGCGCTGCTGCCGATGCTGCACCTGGTGCAGAGCGTCGAGGGCCGCGTCACGCCGGCCGGCATCGAGGCCTGCGCGACGATTCTCGATCTGAGCACGGCCGACGTCAGCGGCGTTGCGACCTTCTACACGATGTACAAGCGGCGACCGGTGGGGCAGCACCACGTCGGCGTCTGCACCACCGCGTTGTGCGCCATCCTGGGCGGCGACGAGGTGTTCACCCGGCTCCAGGACCACCTGGGGATCGGCAACGACGAGACCACCGAGGACGGCCAGGTCACCCTGGAGCACATCGAGTGCAACGCGGCGTGCGACTACGCGCCGGTGATGATGGTCAACTGGGAGTTCTTCGACAACATGACCCCGGAGTCGGCGTGTGCGGTGGTCGACCGGTTGCGCGCCGGCGAAGAGGTACAGGCCACCCGGGGGGCGCGGATCGGGAGCTGGCGGGAGGCGGAGCGGGTGCTCGCCGGCTTCCCGGACAGCAAGGCCGACGAGGGTCCCACGGCGGGTCCGGCGTCGCTGCTGGGCCTGAACATCGCCCACGAGCGCGGCTGGTCCGCTCCGCCGGCGCCCATCCCCGACGACGAACCGGACGAGGAGCAGCAGGAGGCGCAGGATGGTTGATCCTTCGACAAGCCCAGGAGCGTCTCTCCTGACCCCCGTCCTGACCAGGAACTGGGGCGACGAGCGGGCCTGGAAGCTGACCAACTACGAACGCCAGGGCGGGTACACGGCGCTGCGCAAGGCGCTGGAGATGACCCCGGCCGACGTGGTTACCGCGGTCAAGGACTCCGGGCTGCGCGGCCGCGGCGGTGCCGGCTTCCCCACCGGCATGAAGTGGGGCTTCATCCCGCAGGACAACCCCAAGCCGAAATACCTGGTGGTCAACGCCGACGAGTCGGAGCCGGGCACCTGCAAGGACATCCCGCTGATGCTGGCCTCGCCGCACACTCTGGTCGAGGGCGTGATCATCTCCGCGTACGCCATCCGCGCCAACCACGCCTTCATCTACGTCCGCGGCGAGGTGCTGCAGGTGGTCCGTCGGCTGCAGCAGGCGGTCCGCGAGGCGTACTCGGCCGGCTACGCCGGGGCCAACATCCTCGGCACCGGCTACGACCTGGAGATCATCGTGCACGCCGGCGCGGGCGCGTACATCTGTGGGGAGGAGACCGCGCTGCTCGACTCCCTGGAGGGCCGGCGCGGGCAGCCGCGGCTGCGGCCGCCGTTCCCCGCGATCGCCGGCCTCTACGCCAGCCCGACGGTGATCAACAACGTCGAGTCGATCGCCTCGGTGCCCAGCGTGATCAGCGAGGGCCCGGACTGGTTCGCCTCGATGGGAACCGAGAAGTCCAAGGGCATGACGATCTACTCGCTGTCCGGCCACGTGGTCAACCCGGGGCAGTTCGAGGCGCCGCTGGGCGTCACGCTCCGCACGCTGCTGGACCTGGCCGGTGGGATCCGGCCCGGGCACGAGCTGAAGTTCTGGACCCCGGGCGGCTCGTCCACCCCGCTGCTGACCGCGGAGCACCAGGACGTGCCGCTGGACTACGAGGGCATGACCAGCGTGAAGTCGATGCTCGGCACCAAGGCGCTGCAGTGCTTCGACGACACCACGTCGGTGGTGCGCACGGTGCTGCGCTGGACCGAGTTCTACAAGCACGAGTCGTGCGGCAAGTGCACGCCGTGCCGGGAGGGCACCTGGTGGCTGGTGCAGATCCTGAAGCGGATGGAGGCCGGCCAGGGCCAGGAGGGCGACATCGAGAAGCTGCTCGACCTGTGCGAGAACATCCTCGGCCGATCGTTCTGCGCCCTGGGCGACGGCGCCACCTCGCCGATCACCTCGGCGATCCAGTACTTCCGTGACGAGTTCGAGGCGGCCATGCACACCCCCGCCTGGGAGCTGTTCCCCTACGAGCGGTCCACCATCTTCGTCCGCGAGCCGGTGGGAGTGTCGGCATGACGGTCGTATGCGCGCTGAGCCTGTCGAAGCGCGAGCTCGTCGGCCCTTCGACAAGCTCAGGGAGCATGTTGTGACTGTTACCACAGCCAAGAGCAGCGACCTCGAGAAGCGCGACGACCTGGTCACGCTCACCATCGACGACGTCGAGGTGTCGGTGCCCAAGGGCACGCTGGTGATCCGGGCCGCCGAGCTGATCGGCGTCGAGATCCCGCGGTTCTGCGACCACCCGCTGCTCGACCCGGTCGGGGCCTGCCGCCAGTGCCTGGTCGAGGTGACCGACGGGGGCAACGGCCGGGCGATCCCCAAGCCGCAGGCCTCCTGCACGCTCGAGGTGGCGGCGGGGATGAAGGTCAAGACCCAGGTGACCTCGCCGGTCGCCGACAAGGCCCAGCACGGCAACATCGAGTTCCTGCTGATCAACCACCCGCTGGACTGCCCCATCTGCGACAAGGGCGGTGAGTGCCCGCTGCAGAACCAGGCGATGTCCCACGGCTACGGCGAGTCCCGCTTCACCGACCTCAAGCGCACCTTCCCCAAGCCGATCCCCATCTCGGCCAACGTCCTGCTGGACCGCGAGCGCTGCGTGCTGTGTGCCCGCTGCACCCGGTTCTCCGAGCAGGTCGCCGGCGACCCGTTCATCGCCCTGATCGAGCGCGGGGCGCTGCAGCAGGTCGGCATCTACGAGCACGAGCCGTTCTCCTCCTACTTCTCGGGCAACACCATCCAGATCTGCCCGGTGGGCGCGCTGACCAGCGCCGCCTACCGGTTCCGCGCCCGGCCGTTCGACCTGGTGTCCACGCCGTCGGTCGCCGAGCACGACGCCTGCGGGTCGGCGATCCGGGTCGACCACCGGCGCGGCACCGTGATGCGGCGGCTGGCCGGGGACGACCCCGAGGTCAACGAGGAGTGGATCACCGACAAGGACCGGTTCGCCTTCGCCTACGGGCGGGGCGAGGACCGGCTGCAGCGCCCGCTGGTTCGCGACGGCGACGTGCTGCGCCCCGCCTCCTGGCCGGAGGCCATCGACGTCGCCGTGCAGGGGCTGCGGGCGGCCGGCGCCTCGACCGGGGTGCTCACCGGCGGGCGGCTCCCGCTGGAGGACGCGTACGCGTACGCCAAGTTCGCCCGTGCGGTGCTCGGCACCAACAACATCGACTTCCGCGCCCGGCCGCATTCCGACGAGGAGGCCGACTTCCTGGTCAACGCCGTGGCCGGGACCGGCCTCGGGGTGACCTTCGCCGACCTCGAGAACGCCAGCTCGGTGCTGCTGGTCGCCTTCGAGCCGGAGGAGGAGGCCGGCGCGCTCTTCCTACGGCTGCGCAAGGCCTACCGGAAGAAGGGTCTGGTGTGCTGGACGCTTGCACCCTTCCTGAGCAACGGCGCCCGCAAGCTCGGCGCGGCGCTGGTCGGCTGCGTGCCTGGCCTGGAAGCCTCGGTCCTCGACCGGCTCAATCCGCCCAAGGGCCACGGTCGTCAGCGGCTGGAGCCGATTTCGGCCCTCGAGCTCGACCAGAACTCGATCATCCTGGTCGGCGAGCGGGCGGCGGCTCTGTCCGGCACCCTCAGTGCGGTCCTCCGGCTGCAGGAGCGGACGGGGGCCCGGGTGGCCTGGGTGCCGCGGCGGGCCGGCGACCGGGGTGCGGTGGAGGCCGGCTGCCTGCCCAACCTGCTGCCCGGCGGCCGTCCACTGGCCGACCCGGCCGCCCGGGTCGATCTCGCGGTCGCCTGGGGGATCGACTCGCTGCCCAGCCTGGAGGGGCGGGATGCGGACGAGATGCTGATCTCGGCCAGCGACGACCAGCTCGCCGCGCTCGTGGTGGGCGGCATCGACCCGAACGACTTCGGCGACCCGCAGGCCGTGCTGGAGGGCTTGGAGGAGGTCGACTTCGTGGTCAGTCTGGAGACCCGGGCCTCGCTGGTCACCGAACGGGCGGACGTGGTGTTCCCGGTCACGCTGATGCACGAGCGGGCCGGCAGCTTCCTCACCTGGGAAGGCCGGTCCCGCCCGTTCGAGGTGGTGATCGACTCGCCGAACGGCCTGTCCGACCTGCGGGTGCTGGCCGCACTCGCGGATGGTCTCGGTGCCGACCTGGGTTTCCGTACGCCGGCGCGCGCCCGCGCGGAGCTGGCCGAGATCGGCCTTTGGGAGGGCGAGCGGGGTGCGGCACCTGACTACCCGGCCGGCCTGCCCGCCGAGCTCGGCGAACCGGACGGCGGCAGTCGTGAGGTGGTGCTGGCCAGCTGGCGGATGCACCTGGACGTGAGCCGAGCGCTGGACAACGAACCGGCTCTGCAGGCCACCGCGCCGGCGCCGGTCGCCCGGCTCAGCCCGGCCACCGCCGCCGCGGCCGGGATCGGGACACAGGTGGAGGTGGCCAACGACCGTGGCGCGATTGTCCTGCCGGCGGTGGTGGACCCGACCATGGTCGACGGTGTGGTGTGGCTGCCCGGCCGGGCGGCCGGCGTCGAGGTGCCGCAGCACCTGGCCGCGGGGCCCGGTGACCTGGTGACGATCCGGCCGGTGGCTGACGTGGTATCGGTGGCCGACGAGGAGGAGGTCGCGTGATGAGATCAGCAAGGGGGACGACCCCCGTGAACCCCCGCCGCGACCCCATTGACACACGGGAGGTCGCGTCATGAGCGAGCTGTTCTTCCGCGACCCGTGGTGGCTGGTGGCGATCAAGGCGGTGCTCGCCCTGGTCGTCCTGCTGGTGCTGACCCTGTTCACCATCTGGTTCGAGCGCCGGGTGGTGGCCTTCATGCAGCAGCGCGAGGGGCCGAGCATGAACGGTCCGTTCGGCCTGCTCCAGTCGCTGGCCGACGGCATGAAGCTGATGTTCAAGGAGGACTTCACCCCGACCGCCGCGGACCGGGTGGTGTTCATGCTGGCGCCGTTCGTGGTGGCCATCCCGGCCATCACGGCGTTTGCCGTGATCCCGATGGCCGGTGAGGTGAAGGTCCCCTTCACCGACCTGACCACGCCGCTGCAGGTCACCGACCTGCCGGTGTCGGTGCTGTTCATCGTGGCCATCGCCTCGATCGGCGTGTACGGGATCGTGCTGGCCGGCTGGTCCTCCGGTTCGACGTACGCGCTGCTCGGCGCCCTGCGGTCCAGCGCCCAGGTGATCAGCTACGAGGTGGCCATGGGCCTGGCCCTGGTCGCGGTCTTCCTCTACGCCGGGTCGCTGTCCACCTCCGAGATCGTCGAGGCGCAGATGCAGCCCACCCAGCTGGGCATCCCGCTGTGGTACGCGGTGCAGCTGATCCCGTCGTTCATCATCTACCTGATCGCGATGGTGGGGGAGACCAACCGGGCCCCGTTCGACCTGCCGGAGGCCGAGGGCGAGCTGGTCGGCGGATTCCACACCGAGTACTCCTCGATGCGCTTCGCCATGTTCTTCATGGCCGAGTACATGAACATGATCACGGTCTCGGCCCTGGCCACCACCCTGTTCCTGGGCGGCTGGCATGCCCCGCTGCCGTTCAGCCTGATTCCCGGCGCGGATGCCGGCTACTGGGGCCTGCTGTGGTTCGTGCTCAAGGTGCTGGTGCTGCTGTTCATCTTCGTCTGGCTGCGCGGCACGCTGCCGCGGCTGCGCTACGACCAGTTCATGCGGTTCGGCTGGAAGTGGCTGATCCCGATCTCGCTGGTCTGGACGCTGTTGATCGCCGCCGTGCGGGTCTCGGGCGACCTGTTCGCCAACCCGACCGTGCGGATCGTGCTGGTGGTGGTCTTCCTTGGTCTGCTGGCGCTGGCCCTCTTCGGCGGGGGCAGGGAGGAGCCGGAGGAGGAGGCCCCGACCGGGCCTCCGGAGGACTTCGACGCCTTCGCCGGCGGGTATCCGGTGCCGCCGCAGGAGGGCCAGGTGCTGCCGGAGTTCGCCACCGTGCTGCCGGGGTCCAGCGGCGGGCCACCCGAGGACGACGACGAGACCCTTCGACAGGGTTCGAGCGCAACTGAGCCGACGGGCAGGAGTAGTTGATGGGTTTCTTCGATCCGGTCGCGGGCTTCGGCGTGACCTTCAAGACGATGTTCCGCAAGACCTTCACCATCGACTACCCGAACGGTCCCCGGCGTACCGCGCCGCGGTTCCACGGCCGGCACCAGCTGAACCGCTGGCCGGACGGGCTGGAGAAGTGCGTGGGCTGTGAGCTGTGCGCCTGGGCCTGCCCGGCCGACGCCATCTACGTCGAGGGCGCCCAGAACACCGAGGAGGAGCGGTTCTCCCCGGGTGAGCGGTACGGCCGGGTGTACCAGATCAACTACCTGCGCTGCATCCTCTGCGGGCTGTGCATCGAGGCCTGCCCGACCCGGGCGCTGACCATGACCAACGAGTTCGAGCTGGCCGACGACAGCCGCGAGAGCCTGATCTACGAGAAGGACCGGCTGCTGGCGCCGCTGCTGCCCGGGATGACCGCGCCGCCGCACGAGCGCGAGCTGGGCGACGACGAGCAGGCCTACTTCCTGGGGCTCCCGGAGACCGGTGGGCCGGACGACCGCGCCGGGGACATCAGCGGGGCGAACTCCAAGAAGATCAACCAGGGCTACAAGCACCAGCGCAAGCTGCGCAAGCAGGCGGCCGAGAGCGGAGGTCGGTAGATGCAGCCGCACCTGACCGTGCTGCCCCTGGTCACCGGCCCGGAGGTCGCCTTCTGGCTCCTCGCCCCGGTGATGGTGCTGGCCGCGATCGGGATGATCCTGGCCCGCAAACCGGTGCACTCCGCGCTCTGCCTGGCCGCGGTGATGATCTCGCTGGCCGTGCAGTACGCGGCCCAGGACGCCCCGTTCCTGTTCGCGGTACAGATCATCGTCTACACCGGCGCGATCCTGATGCTGTTCCTGTTCGTGCTCATGCTGGTCGGCGTGGACGCGGCCGACTCACTGGTAGAGACGATCAAGGGGCAGCGGGTGCTTGCCGTGCTCGCCGGGGTCGGCTTCGGCTCACTGCTGTTCTTCGCGGTGGGCAACGCCATCGTCAGTGACCCGATCGGGCTGGCCCGGGTGAACACCGAGTTCGGCGGCAACACCCAGGGCATCGCCGCGCTGGTGTTCAACCGCTACGTATTCGCCTTCGAGGCGACCTCGGCGCTGCTGATCACCGCCGCCATCGGGGCCATGGTGCTGGCCCACCGGGAGCGGCTGGTGCCCAAGAAGGGCCAGGCCGATCTGGTCACGCAGCGGATGCGGCGTTACGCCGAGACGGGCCAGCATCCGGGCCCGCTGCCGACGCCAGGGGTGTTCGCCCGGCACAACGCGGTGGACACGCCGGCCCTGCTGCCCGACGGTTCGATCTCCGACCTGTCGGTGTCGGCCACCCTGCGGGCCCGCGGCGACATCCTGCACCGCTCCGACCTGGTGGACCCGATCGACCGCACGGTCAAGGCCATCAGCTCCGACCCGGACGAGGACCTGGGTCGGGACGCCCTGCCCGGCGCGAGCCGAGGGATCGAGAAGCGATGAGCCGCCTGATGCGCCCTGAGCTTGTCGAAGGGCGACCTGGACCTGAGGTGCCCTTCGACAGGCTCAGGGCGCATGTCGAGAGCGAGGGGACCAGATAAGCATGGACCCCAACAACTACATCGTGCTGTCGGCGATCCTGTTCACCATCGGAGCCGTCGGCTTCATGCTGCGGCGCAACGCCATCGTCGCCTTCATGTGCGTGGAGCTGATGCTCAACGCGGCCAACCTCGCGCTGGTCACCTTCTCCCGGGTGCACGGCGAACTGGACGGCCAGGTCGCGGCCTTCTTCGTGATGGTGGTGGCGGCGGCCGAGGTGGTCGTCGGCCTGGCCATCATCGTGACCATCTTCCGAACCCGACGCTCGGCCTCGGTCGACGACGCCAACCTGCTGAAGTTCTGACGAGGACTCCTAGATGTCGCTGCTCGAAGTCGTCACGCCCGTGCCGGCCACCGGGTTCTTCACCCTGTCCTGGCTGCTCATCGCCATCCCGGCGCTGAGTGCCGCGGTGCTGCTGCTGGTCGGCCGGGCCGGTGACCGCTGGGGGCACTACCTCGGCACCCTGGCTCCGCTGGTGTCCTTCGCCCTCGGCCTGACCTACTTCGCCGACCTGCTGGCCGCCGAGGAGGGGCAGCGGGCCGTGTCCGTGCCGCTCTACGACTGGATCTCGATCGGCCAGTGGAACATCGGTGCGGGGCTGCTGCTCGACCAGCTGTCCATCGTCTTCGTGCTGCTGATCACCGGCGTGGGTGGCCTGATCCACATCTACTCGATCGGCTACATGGCCCACGACGAGAAGCGGCGACGGTTCTTCGCCTTCCTCAACCTGTTCGTGGCCGCCATGCTGCTGCTGGTC
>DASQVF010000113.1:0-3959 GCA_035640915.1 Propionibacteriaceae bacterium | reverse complement strand
CCGCCACCCCCGCGAGGTCCTCAGCCGCGAGCGGATCCTCGAGGAGGTCTGGGGCTTCGACTTCCCGACCACCGCGAACTCGCTGGAGGTCTACATCGGCTACCTCCGCCGCAAGACCGAGGCGGAGAACGAGTCCCGGCTGATCCACACCGTACGCGGGGTGGGCTATGTGCTGCGGGAGACACCGCCGTGAGCGCCGGCACGGCGCCGGCGATCGCCGTAGGGGCCCTAGGGTGTTCCGCCGGCTGAGGTCCTGGCTGCGGCGGATGCCGCTGCAGCGCCGGGTCGCGTACCTGACCACGGTCGCCGTGGCCCTGGCCGTCGCCGCAACCAGCGTGGCCGGGTACGTCACGCTGCGGGTCTCGCTGTACCGGGCGCTGGACCAGGAGCTGGTGTCCACCGCGGCGGCGCTGGCCCGCGGCCCGGTGGTCGAGGACCTACGCACAATCGGCAACCTGACCGGGCGCTCGGTGCGGTCCGACGAACTCGCGGTGGCCGTCGTCCGGGCCGACGGCAGCACCTTCTTCGTGCCCGACGAGAGTGACCGGCTCGTACTGGGCCCCGACGAGCTGGCGGTGGCGCGGCTGGGCCAGGGCTTCTCGGCTCGGTCGGGTAGCTCGGAGGCCGGCGTGGAGTACCGCATCGTGGCGGTGCCGCTGGGCGAGCTGCGGGACGTCGGCTTCTTCGCGCTGGTGATCGCCCGGCCGCTGGACGCGACGAACGACATCCTCAGCTCGCTCTGGGCGGTGCTGATCATCTTCGGGGTCTCCGGCGTGGTGGTGGCGGCCGTGGTCGGCGTCACCGTCGCCCGGTCGAGCCTGCGGCCCGTGCGGCAGCTGTCGGCGGCGGTGGAGCAGATCACCGCGACCACCGAGCTGATGCCGATCGAGATCAACGCCAGCGGCGACCTGGCCCTGCTCGCCGACTCCTTCAACCAGATGCTGCGCTCGCTCAACTCCTCGCGGGAGCGGCAGGCCCAGCTGATCGCCGACGCCGGGCACGAGCTGCGAACCCCGCTGACCAGCCTGCGGACCAACATCGAGCTGCTGGCCGCCGACGCCCGCAGCGGCATGCTGTCCGAGTCGGACCGGGTCGCGATCATGAACGACGTGAACGCCCAGCTGGTGGAGTTCACGTCGCTGATCGGCGACCTGGTGGCGCTGGCCCGCGACGAGACCTTCGCCACTCCGGAGCCGCTGGACTTCCGGGACGTGGTCAACGCGGCCCTCGACCGGGTCCGCCGGCGGGCCTTCGGCTTGCAGTTCGACGTCGAGCTGAACCCGTTCTACGTGGTCGGTGACTCCGACATGCTGGAGCGCGCGGTGACCAACCTGCTGGACAACGCGGTGAAGTGGAGCCCGCCGGGCGGGACGGTGCGGGTGCAGCTCGAGGGCGACCGGCTCCGGGTGGCCGACGAGGGCCCCGGAATCGCCGAGGCGGACCTGCCCTACGTCTTCGACCGCTTCTACCGCGCCGACACCGCGCGGAACACGCCGGGCACCGGGCTGGGGCTGTCCATCGTGGCGCAGACCATCAGCCAGCACGGCGGCTGGGTGAAGGCCGGCGCCTCGGCCCAGGGCGGTGCTGAGTTCACCGTGCAGCTCCCGGGGGCCAGCAGCCTGGAGGAGCTGACCCCACCGGCCGAACGGCAGCCGACACCGACGCGTACGTCGTCCTGACCACCGGACCGGTTACCGCCGACCCAGCGCCCGAGGTCCGGAGTGCACCGCCACGATCACCGGGACCGCCACGGCCGGGTGCACCGTACGCCGCAGCAGGGGCGACCAGGCCGGCACCTCGGTGAGGTCCGGGTCAAACGCCCGGTTGTAGGCGGCCAGGATGTCCACCCGCCGGCCGTTCACCAGGTTGCCGTTCTCGGTGATCCTGACGCCCCCGAAGTTCTCGATGATCTGCTCGGGTCCGATGGAGCGTGGCAGGGTGAAGAAGTTCCGCTCGGCGACGATGTGCGACTCGACCCCGACCCCCCAGGAGTACACGTACTCGACCGGCGCGTTCTCCCGCTGGATGTAGTGGTTGTTGTAGACGTCCACCTGCCCGAAGCGGACCCGGGGGACGCGCTGGCCGAGGTTGCGGAACTGGTTGTGATGGATGGTCACGCGCAGCCTGCCGCGGTCGGTGAAGCGCGTATTGCTGGAGCCGATCAGCATCGTCTTGTCGTGGTCATGCAGCCGGTTGTAGGACACCGTCACCAGGTCCGAGCCGTTGGTGATGTCGATCAGCCCGTCGTGCACCTGGAAGGGCCGGCCGAAGTAGGTCGGCTGCTCCGAGTCGGGGTTGTCCCCGTCGCTGAAGTCGTTGTGGTCGATCCACACGTGGGTGGCCTCGGTGAGGGAGAGCGTGTCGTACTCGGAGTTCCAGTTGCCGGTGTCGCCGTCCGTCGGGTCCCAGGCGGGGAAGCAGTCGAAGGCGTCGGTAACGGTCAGCCCACGGATGATCACGTTGGACTCCCGGTCGACCCGCAGGTTGGCCCCGGTGATCTCCGACCCCGGCAGCCCGATCAGCGTGGTGTTGGACCCGATCCGAATGGTGATCTGCGCCTCTTGGGCCTCCTGCGACGCTGCACGAGCGTCCTCGACGGGCCCGCTGGGCTCGTCCTCCCGGCCCCATACCGCCGGGTCGTAGGTCTGCAGGTAGCTCTGCAGGGTGAAGCCGTCGCGGGCGTAGTCCGCACAGGTCAGCCGGCGGCCGGAGGCGTCGGTGTTCGCGTCGATCCGCCCGGCCACGAAGACGATCTTGGGTGCGTCGCCCGCCACCGCCTGCGCGAGCTGGTCACGGGTGCGCACCGTGACCACGCTCGACCGAGGTGCCGCCGCACCGCCGCTCGTCCCATCGCCCAGGGAGGCCCACCCGTCGCCCTCCGGCAGCGTCTGGCGGGCGATCGAGCTCCGGCTCGGCCGATCGTGCTTCTTGTGGTCATCGGCCGAGGCGACGACGGGAAGCGCGGTCAGCGTCCCGATGGCCGCAACGGCGGAGATGGCGACAACTGCGACGCGGCGTTTCATTCCGACGGTCTCCTTCGTCCTCGAAGCGAGAAAGCGTTTTCAGACACGGCAAGATACGACTGGCCGACGGCGGAGGGCAAGAGGTGTCCAGCATCCGACCCTCGAGGCGGGCGGCCGGACCCGGCTCAGCGGCAGTCGGCGCAGACCCCGAGCAGGGCGGTGTGCCGGGGCTCCAGGCGAAACGCCAGGCCCTGCTCGACCGCGTCGGCCAGCGGCTCCAGCAGTGCTACCGGTATGTCGATCACCCGGGAGCAGTTGGTGCACTGCAGGTGCGCATGCCCCGCCGGCGGCACCTCCGGCAGGTCGACGTTCAGGTGGTAGACCGTCGCCGAGCCGCCCAGATGGGTGTGGGTCACCAGCCCGAGTTCGCCGAGGGTGGCCAGGGCCCGGTAGACGCTGGCCCGGTGCACGCCGGACGCCGAGGCCTCGGCCCGGCCGGCGATCTCGTCGGCGGACAGGTGCTCGTCCGTGCCGTCCAGCACCTCGAGCACCGCCTGCCGCACCCGGGTGACCCGCTCCCTGCGGGTCCGAAGATTCGCCAGGGCCGCCCGCACCCGAGGGGTCGGGACGGTTCCGGCGGTCGACGAGCCCACTCCGTCATTGTCGCCCCTGACCCGGATCGGAGCCATCCCTCCTGTTGCGACGAAGTCGCACTAAGTAGTCTGCGGTCATGCACGTCCCCGACGGCTTCCTCGACGCCGCCACCTCGATCGGCACCGGTGTGGTTGCGGCGCTCGGACTGGCGGTGGCGCTCCGCGGCGCTCGGCGGGAGCTCGACGACCGGACCGCGCCCATGGCCGGGCTGGTCGCCGCCTTCGTCTTCGCCGCCCAGATGCTCAACTTCCCGGTCGGCGCCGGCACCAGCGGTCACCTGCTCGGCGGAGCCCTGGCCGCGGTCCTGGTCGGCCCGTACACCGCCGCGCTCTGTCTCGCCGT
>DASQVF010000112.1:0-5062 GCA_035640915.1 Propionibacteriaceae bacterium | reverse complement strand
TTGCGGGACGGCGAGCCGCTGGAGCTGACCGACACCGAGCGGCGGCTGCTCAGCTACCTCGCCGCTCACCGGGAGCGGGTGGTCAGCAAGACCCAGATCCTCACCGCGGTCTGGGGCTACGACGGGTTCGACGAGAACGTGGTCGAGGTGCACGTCTCGTCGCTGCGCCGCAAGCTCGAGGTCGGCGGGCGGGCCCGGCTGGTGCACACCGTACGCGGCCGCGGCTACCGGCTCGGGGTTGCTCCTTGAGCAGGACGGGGCTCAACACCGTCTCGCTGCGGCGGCGGGTGACCACCGCGGCGATCCTGGTGCTGGCCGTGGCGCTGCTGCTGACCGGCGTGGTGGTGAACGCGGTCTTCGTCGCCCAGTCCGACCGCAGTCTGGACGCGCTGCTCACCAGCCGGGCGCAGCTGGCCCGACAGCTCGCGCGAGCCGGGACGGGCGGCCAGCAGATCGTCAACCGGACCGAGACCGATGGCGTACGCGCTTATCTGGTGCTGCGGAACGGGACGACCTTCGGCACCTCACCGCCCACCGGGACGGGAGTCAAGAGCCTGACGGTGACGCTGAACGCGCCGAACCGGGTGGACGGGGCACAGTTGACCCTGACCGTGGACACCGCCCTGGTCAGCGGGGCCCGGCAGCGGTTGCGGCGGATTCTCGTCCTGGTCAGCCTGGTGGCGCTGGGAGTCAGCGCACTGCTGGTGGCGGGGGCGGTCCGGCTGGCCCTGCGGCCGCTGGACGCGATGGCCGGGCTGGCCAAAACCATCACCGAGGGCAACCGAGGGCTGCGGCTGGCGCCGACCCGGACCGACACCGAGATCGGCCAGACGGCCCGGGCGTTCGACGAGATGCTGGACGAGCTGGAGGGCGCCGAGACGCGGGCCCGCCAGGCCGAGGAGCGAACCCGAGCGTTCCTGGCCGACGCGGCGCACGAGCTGCGGACGCCCATCACCGGGGTGCAGGCCGCGGCGGAGACCCTGCTGCACCACGGGGACACGTTGTCCGCGGCCGACCGGGAGCACCTGCAGGCGCTGCTGGTCCGGGAGGCCCAGCGGGCGGGCACCCTGATCTCGGACCTGCTCGCGGCGGCGCGGCTCGATGCCGGCGTCGAGCTGCACAGCGAGCCGGTGGCGCTGGGCACCCTGGTCGGGCACGAGCTGGACCGGGTCCGGCTGCTGCATCCGCAGGTGAGCTTGACCACCGGCGGACCGGACCTGGAGGTGACCGCCGACGCCGACAAGGTCCGCGGCATCCTGCGCAACCTGTTGGACAACGCGGTCCGGGCCGCCGGGCCGCGTGGCCGGATCACGGTCAACCTCTCCACCGCCAACGGGTTCGCCGTCCTCGATCTCTGGGACTCCGGCCCGGGCGTGCCGCCGAGCGAGCGCGAGCGGATCTTCGAGCGGCTGGTCCGCCTCGACCACAGCCGCAGCACCGACGCGGGCGGCTCCGGCCTCGGCCTGGCCATCGCCCGCGGCTACGCCCGGGCCCACGCCGGTGACCTGCTGTGCCTCGATCCCGGCCGTCCGGGTGCGCTGTTCCGGCTGACCCTGCCCCTCGACGCGCCTCCCTCCTGACCAGGCCGCGGGACGCCTCGCTGAGCTGGTTGATCAGTCGGGGAGGTGCGGCTGCAGCCGGATCTCGGTCGGGCAGCCGTGGTCACCGAAGCCGACCACGAAGCGCACGGCGGCGGCCACGTCCTCCGGCCGGAGCAGCCGCTCTGGGTGCTCCTGCCCGACCGGCGACCACAGCGCCGCGCCGGCCGCGACCAGTCCAGGGGCTATCACGCTCACCTTGACCCGGTGCCGGCGGACGTCGGCATATGTCGCGGCAGCCAGGGCGGCGAGCGCGTGCTTGCTGGCCACGTACGCCGCGTTGTTCGGGTAGATGGCGTGGCCGCCACCGGACCCGAGGTAGATCAGGGCCGATGGCGCCGCCTCGACCAGGGCCGGCAGCACCAGCGGTGTGAACTCCATCGGCGCGGTCACGTTGACCTCGGCCAGCTCCCGCCAGCGCGCGGGGTCGGCCTCCTGGGCCGGCGCCCAGTCGAACAACCCGGGCGTCCACACCACGACCTTGAGCGGACCAGTCGCGCGGAGGGCAGCGACCCCGTCCGCGAGGTCCGCGGAGCTGGTGACGTCGACGAGTCGGGTCTCGACCTCCAGCTCCGACCGGTCGGCCCGGCAGCCCTCCGCCGCCAGGAGCAGCCGATCCGGGTCCCGACCCCAGAGCACCAGCCGGTCCACCTCCGAGACCAGTCCTCTGGCCACGGCCGCGCCGATCTCGCTGGTGGCACCGACCACCAACCCCTGTCCACCCGTCACGGCGGCACCCTAACGACGCCGACTGACACCGCCCGCGGCGACCGGCTGAGGCGTCCGAGGAGTGAGGGTCGGATCTGCCTGCATCCAGGCGGTGGGTGTCGGCAGAACCTGAATCGGGGGACGGGGTGGGCCGTTTCGCGCCCATCCGCCCCGGGTAGCGTTTTTTCCGCGGAAGGTTCCTAACCCCTAGGAGGAAGACGAATGGCTGAGGTGCAGAAGAGCGTCGACGTCGACGTCCCGGTCCGTACGGCGTACAACCAGTGGACCCAGTTCGAGTCGTTCCCGCAGTTCATGGACGGGGTCGAGTCGATCAATCAGACGACCGACGCCCACAACCACTGGAAGGTCAAGGTCGGCGGCGTGACCCGGGAGTTCGACACCGAGATCGTCGAGCAGACTCCGGACCAGGTGATCGCGTGGCGCAGCATCGGCGGTGACACCGGCGGGCACAGCGGCCGGGTCAGCTTCGAGTCCCTGGGCGCCAGCTCCACCCGGGTGAACATCTCCCTGGGCTGGGAGCCCGAGGGCCTGGTCGAGAAGGCCGGCGCCGCGCTCAACTTCGACCAGCGGCAGGTGGACAAGTCCGCCGAGGAGTTCAAGCGGTTCATCGAGAGCCGGGGCAGCGAGACCGGCGCCTGGCGCGGCGACGTGACCGGCGGGGTGTCCAGCTAGTCGCCCCTGGTCCAACCCGCTCGTTCCTGCGTCCTCCTCACCGACCGGCGGGGAGGGCGCAGACGCGTATGAGCCGCCGTCAGCCCCGCGGCAGCTCCAGGCGTACGTCGCCGAGCCCGCGCGCGACCAGCAGGGTGCCGCCGGCCGGCGTCGTCCACGACGACGAGTCGGTGTCCCAGAGCCGGAACGCCCGGGCGTCGCAGGGCACGGTGACCGAGCGCTCCTCGCCCGGCATCACCTGGTCGGCCACCGCGTACCCGACGAGGCGGACCGGGGCGTCGGACTCCGCCGGCCGCCAGTAGACCTGCACCACCTCGCGGGAGGGTCGATTCGCCGTGTTGGTGAGGCGCACCGTGACCGTCTCGCCGTCGGCGCCCGCCGCGTACGCCGGATCCGCGTAGTCCCAGCGGCCCCAGCCCAGTCCCTCGCCGAACCAGAACGCCGGCGCCACCGGGCCGCCCTCCCAGCCCCGGTAGCCGACTCGGGTGCCCTCGGTGTAGGGCAGGGCGCCGCCGACCGGAGTCACGCTCCAGGCCGGCCCGTCCCCGTCGGCGGCGGGGAACGTGGTGACCAGGCGACCGGTCGGCTCCGCCCGGCCGAGCAGCACGTCGGCGACCGCGTGCCCGCCCTCCTGTCCGGGCAGGCCCACCCAGAGCAGCGTGTCCACGCGGTCCATCCACGGCATCAGGATCGGCGTGGCGGCGTTGACCACCACGACGGTCCGCCGGGCGGTCGCCGCCACCGCGGCGACCAGCTCGTCCTGCCGGCCGGGCAGGGCCAGCGTGGCCTTGTCCACCCCCTCGGTCTCCTGCTCCGCGGTCAGGCCGACCACCACCACCGCCGTCTCGGCGTCCCTGGCCGCCTGCACTGCCGCGGCGATCGCGTCGTCGTCACTGGCCCGAGCCGGCTCGGCGATCAGCCCGGCCAGCGTGAACCGCTCGCCCAGCGGCCCGTTCAGCCGGGCCACCAGGATCTGGTCCGCGGCGGCCGCCACGGTGGTGGTCCAGGTCGGCGGCGCCATGAAGCCGACCTCCTCCGCGCCGGCCGGCGGGGCCAGCTCGACCGGGAACGACTCGTCGCCGTAGCTCAAGGTCCACCGGCCGGCTCCGCGTACGCCGATCCGGACCGGGCTGCCCGCCGGAGCGGTCAGCCGGGCCGAGAGCTCCAGCTCCGAAGCGCCGTTGTGCGGGCCGTCGCCCATCCCCAGGATGATCTGGGCCAGCTCGCCGGTGGTCGACGCCCGTTCGGTGCCGTCCTCGTCGAAGCTGACGATGCGGACGCCCGGGTTGCCGGTCTGCGGGTCGGCCACCTGGTCCGGTGCCGCCGACAGCGGGTTCTGGCGGACCTCCACCCCGTCGACCACCCGGACTCGATCGCCCCCGAGCGCCTCGGTCAGGCCCTCGGCGATCGATATCTCGTGGGGCGGCCGCAGCGAGGCCGACCCGCCTCCCATCACGGTGGTGGTCAGCGCGTGGGCGCCGACCAGCACCAGCGGCGCCTGGTCGCTGACCGCGCCGTCGTCGAGCGGCAGCACGTCCTGGCCCTTGAGCAGCACCATGCCGCCGCTGGCCAGGTCGCGGAGGGCCTCCCGCACCACCGGGTCGGTGGGCGCTGGAGGGTCGTCGAGCTCCGCCTCCCGCTCGGCCGGGACGCCGTCCAGGGCGCCGACGCGGCCGGCCAGCCGGAGCAGGCGGCGGAGGTGCTCGTCGATGGTGACCTCCTCGACCTCGCCCGCCTCGACCAGCCCGACCAGCACCGCTCCCCAGGGACCGTCCGGCCCTGGCATCACCAGGTCCAGCCCGCCATTGGCCGACGGCCCGCTGGTCTTGGTCGCCCCCCAGTCGGACATCAGCAGGCCGTCCCAGGCCCACTCGCTCTTCAGTAGGACGTTGTTGAGCTCGTCGTGCTCGGTGGCCGCGGCACCGTTGACGTCGTTGTAGGCCGCCATCAGGGTCCACGCGTGTGCGTCGTCGATGCAGATCTCGAACGGCATCAGGTAGAGCTCGCGCAGCGCCGCCTCCGACACCTGGGAGTTGACGTAGTGCCGGTCGGTCTCGGACTCG
>DASQVF010000111.1:0-6370 GCA_035640915.1 Propionibacteriaceae bacterium | reverse complement strand
CGCGCTGCTGGCAGCGGCGCGCACCGAGGGGACGACGACCATCCGCAACGCCAGCTCCAACTACATGGTCCAGGACCTCTGCCTGTACCTGCAGCTGCTCGGCGTCGGTGTCGAGGGGCTGGGCACCACCACCCTGGTCGTCCGCGGGAAGCCGGTGCTCGAGGCCGACGTCGACTACACGATCAGCGAGGACCCGGTCGAGGCGATGAGCCTGCTGACCGCGGCCATCGTCACCCAGTCGGAGCTGACCATCCGCCGGGTGCCGATCGAGTTTCTCGAGATCGAGCTCGCCGTGCTGGCCGAGATGGGCCTGCAGTTCGACCTGACCGATGAGTACAAGGCGGCCAACGGCCACACCCGCCTGGTCGACCTGACGGTGTTCCCGTCCTCGCTGCGGTCGCCGATCGACAAGATCCACCCGATGCCGTTCCCCGGGCTGAACATCGACAACCTGCCCTTCTTCGCCGTCATCGCGGCGACCGCGGAGGGCAAGACGATCATCCACGACTGGGTCTACGAGAACCGGGCGGTCTACCTGACCGAGCTCAACCGGCTCGGCGCCCGGGTCCAGCTGCTCGACCCGCACCGGGTGATCGTCGAGGGTCCGACCAAGTGGCGCGGTCATCAGGTGGTGTGCCCGCCGGCACTGCGTCCGGCGGTCTGCATCCTGCTCGGCATGCTCGCCGCCCGGGGCACCTCGCAGCTGCGCGACGTCTACGTGATCAACCGCGGCTACGAGGACCTGGCCAACCGGCTGAACGCCCTCGGCGCCAACATCGAGGTCTTCCGCGACTGAGCCGGACCCCCCCCGAACCCTGACCTCCCCAACCCCTGACCTCCCGCCTGCTCTGGCCGGAACCTGCGTAAACGTAGGTTCCGGTGCCTTTACGTAGGTTGCAACCTGCGCAAAGGGGCCGATACCTACGTAAACGTAGGTTGCGGCGTGGGTGTGGCGCAGGCGAAAGAGAGCGGCGTGGGTGTGGCGCAGGCCAAAGAGGGCGGCCCGAGTGTGCCGCAGACCCAAAAGAGAGCGACCCGAGTCGTCGGGCGTCAGCGCAGACGGGTGACGTCGAAGCGCGAGGACGGGCGGACCAGCTCGTCCTGAGCTCGCACCAGCGCCAGCTCGGACTCCCCCGCCTCGACGGTGACCCGCAGGATGCCGAAGACGGCGGCGGCGGTCTCGGCCAGAGCGGTCGGCAGGTCGGCTCCGCGCAGCCGGTGGGCCAGGAACACCGCGGCCGTCAGGTCACCGGCCCCGGTGAACGTACGCGGCAGCCGCGGTGTCACCACCGTCCAGGCCCCCGCCGCACCGACCGCGACCATCGCGATGGAGTGCGGATCCGCATCGGCGAGCACCGCGCTGGTCACCAGGACCACCTCCGGCCCGAGGGTGCGGGCGTGATCGGCGGCCTCCAGCAGACCGGCGGTCGTCTCCGAGGGTCGCCCGGTCAGCGCCTCCAGCTCGAACTGGTTCGGCGTGATCAGCTGTGCGGCGGGCACCACCCGGTCGCGCATCAGCTCCGGGATGCCGGGCCGTACGTAGAAGCCGCGCCCCACGTCACCCATCACCGGGTCGCAGCAGTAGATCGCCGCTGGGTTGTGCCGGCGCACCCGAGCGACTGTGTCCAGGACGACCTCCCCCACGCCGATGTCGCCCTGGTAGCCGGACAGCACGGCGCCGACCCGGTCCAGCACGCCGCGCTCCTCGATCCCCCGGACCACCTCGGCGACGTCCGCCGCGGCCAGCAGCGGCCCGCGCCAGCTCGGGTAGCCGGTGTGGTTGGAGAAGTGCACGGTCAGCACCGGCCACACCTCGACGCCCATCCGCATCAGTGGGAAGGTGGCCGCGCTGTTCCCGACGTGGCCGTAGGCCACGGACGACTGGATGGACAGGATTGTCGGCGGACCGAGATCCGCACCGGGCCGATCCGTCATCCTCCCCTTCCCCAAACTTCTGCTAAGCGTCCGCTGCCCGGAAGTCTGTCACCTTGCTCCCGCGCCTACAGTGGTGCCCATGTCACCCGGTGCCGAGGGCAGCAAGGCACCTGAGGCTGAGCACGGGACGGCGACCATCGAGTCCGAGGACCGGCCGGCCACGACACCACCCGAGCAGCACCACGACGCCGATCACGATCACCGCGTCCTGCTCGACCCGCAGGAGGACCGGTGGCGGTGGCGGCGCCGGATCCGACAGAACCCGAGCAAGCTCGCCGTTTACCGGATCGCGGTGGCCATCGCCGGCCTGCTGATGATCTGTCTCGGCTGTCTCAGCGGCCCCCTGCCCGGCCCGGGCGGGATTCCGCTGGTGCTGCTGGGCCTGGCCATCTGGTCCAGCGAGTTCGAGTGGGCGAACCGGCTGATGGGCTGGTTCAAGCTGCAGCTCAAGCGCTATCAGGGCTGGCCACGCCGGAGCAAGGTGTTGTTCTGGGTGGCCTTTTTCGCGGTCTGCGGCAGTTTCGGATACTCCTACCTGCTGCTGCTCGGCGTGCCCGGCTGGCTCCCGGCCCAGGTGGAGATGACGTTGCTGCGCCTCCCCGGCCTCTGAGTCGCCCCGCACCGCTGCGCCCCCCAGAATGAGCCCATGAGGGCCGAGAGCTACGCCTACTTCGACGAGCCCTTCGCCGCATACGCGCACCGTGGCGGTGCCCTCTACCCCCCGAACCGGCACCGGGAGAACACCCGGCACGCCTTCGCCCAAGCGGTCGACCTCGGCTACCGCTACCTGGAGACCGACGTGCACGCCACCGCTGACGGGGTCCTGCTGGCGTTCCACGACTCGGTCCTGGACCGGGTGACCGACCGGACCGGCGCGGTCGCGCAGCTCCCGTACGCCGAGGTGGCCCGAGCGAGAATCGCCGGGCAGGATCCGATCCCGCTGCTGTCGGAGCTGCTGACCGCCTTCCCCGACGCCCGGTTCAACATCGACGCCAAGTCCGACGGCGCCGTGGACCCGCTGGCCGACGCGATCGCCGAGCACGCTGCCTACGACCGGGTCTGTGTCAGCTCGTTCAGCGTGGCCCGGCTGCATCGGCTGCGCCGCCGGGTCGGGCCTCGGGTCGCCTCCGCCGCCAGCGCGGCGGGGATCGCGGTCAACCGGTTCGCACCGTGGCTGACCTGGGCGCTGAACAGCCGAGCTCCCGTGCTGCAGATGCCGATCACCTTCCCCTACCGGGGCCGTCGGCTCCAGGTGCTGACTCCCCGGCTGGTCCGGGCGGTGCACCGCGCCGGCAAACGGGTGCAGATCTGGACCGTCGACGATCCCGAGACGATGACCACCCTTCTCCAGCTCGGCATCGACGGCATCTTCACCGACCGCATCGACATCCTGAAGGATGTCCTGGTCCGCCACGGCCTGTGGACCGGACCGCCGGAACGGAGAAGGGCGGGGTCATGACCGGAGCGGTGCGGCGGCGGCAGGTACTGGCCTGGGGCCTGTGGGACTGGGGCTCGGCCGCCTGGAACGCCGTCATCACCACCTTCGTCTTCGGCCCCTACGTGGTTCGCGGCGTGGTCGGCGACGCCGAGCCCGGTGGGCTGAGCGCCAACACCTGGCTCGGCATCTCCACCGCCGCCGCCGGCCTGCTCATCGCGCTGATCGCCCCGGTGACCGGGCAGCGGGCCGACGCCGGCGGCCGGCGCAAGCGAAGCCTGGCCGTCTGGACCGGCCTGGTGGTGGCGGTCATGCTGGCGCTGTTCACGGTGCGCGACGAGCCGGCGTACCTGTGGGCCGCGCTGGTCCTGCTCGGAGCCGGTGCCGTGTTCTCCGAGTTCGCCGGGGTCTCCTACAACGCGATGCTGCCGCAGGTCTCCACCCCGGAGACGGTCGGCCGGATCTCCGGCTTCGGCTGGTCGATGGGCTACTTCGGCGGGATCGTGCTGCTGCTGGTCTGTTACGTCGGCTTCATCGCCCCGGACGTCGGTTGGTTCGGGGTGACCGCCGACGGCGGGCTCAACATCCGCACCCTGGCGGTGTTCTCGGCGGCCTGGTTCGCCCTCTTCGCCCTGCCGGTGTTCTTCGCGGTGCCCGAGAAGCCTCCCGGTCCAGCCCGCCGCCGGGTCAGCTTCTTCGCCTCCTACCGGCTGCTGATCGCCGACGTGAAGGCCCTGTTCGCCCGGGACCGCAACGCGGTCCGCTTCCTGATCGCCTCGGCCCTCTACCGCGACGGCCTGGCGGCGGTGTTCTCCTTCGGCGCCATCCTTGCGGTCAGCGTCTACGGCCTGGACGAGGACGACGTGCTGATCTTCGGCATCGTGGCCAACGTGACCGCCGCACTCGGTGCCCTGGTCCTGGGCCGGATCGAGGACCGGGTCGGGGCCAAGCGGATCATCCTGGTCTCCCTCGTCGGCCTGATCACCACCGCGGTCATCCTGCTGTTCGCCTCCGGCCCGACCATGTTCTGGATCTTCGGGCTGATCCTCACCCTCTGGGTCGGCCCCGCCCAGGCCAGCTCCCGCTCGTTCCTCGCCCAGGTGGCGCCGGAGGGGCGGGAGGGTGAGATGTTCGGCCTCTACGCCACCACCGGTCGGGCGGTGTCGTTCCTGGCGCCCGGGTTGTTCGCCCTCTTCTCCGGACTGTTCTCCGACCGGATCGGGATCGTCGGGATCGCGCTGGTCCTGGGTATCGGAGCAGTGGCGATGATCGGTGTGTCCTCTCCGCCAAGACGTTCGGCGAAGGTCTCCGAATACGCGATGTAGGGCGCTCGGAACATTCTCCGGATCCGGGGAGTTAGACCTTCCAGGGCATACGCATCGTCAGGAAAGTGACGGAGGTTTTCGCAATGGCTGATCGCTCGCTGAAGGGCACCGGTCTCGGGGCCAAGAGCTTCGAGGACGAGGCCGGCGTCGAGTTCGCGGCTCGTCAGGAGGTCGGCTACGACTGCCCGCGGGAGCATCACTTCACCCTGGTGTTCGCCGCCGAGGCCGAGATCCCGTCGCTGTGGGAGTGCCCGCGCTGCGGCGCCGAGTCGCTGCGGTCCGACGGCGAGCGCCCGGAGCTCAAGGAGGAGAAGCCGGCGCGTACGCACTGGGACATGCTGCGGGAGCGCCGGTCGATCGCGGAGCTCGAGGATCTGCTGGCCGAGCGGCTCGACCTGCTGCGTTCAGGGGCGGCCAGCACCGGCGCGCGCGCCAACCGCTCTACCAAGAAGACCGCCTAGCTTCGTCGCGGAGCCCGTCGGAGCGCCGCTTCGACGGGCTCGACGCATTTCTCAGCCCGGCTCGACCTCGCCCGGGATGATCGTCGGCTCTCCCGCGCGCTTGGGTGGACCATCCCCGAGTCCCCGCAGGGGTGGGGTGTAGGAGTCGCCGGGGCCGGACCAGCGTCGCGGTCCCGGGAGGTTCCTGCTTCCGCGGGCGACGAAGAATGCGATCATCTTGCGGGCCAGAGGCCGCGTCCAGCGGAACAGGAACAAGAAGCCGATCACGTCGGTGAGGAAGCCGGGCATCATCAGCAGCGTCCCGCCGAGCAGGATCAGCGCTGCGTCGGCCAAGTGGCCGGTCGGCACCTTTCCGGTGGTGTACGCGTTGGTGAGCGCGCGCCAGGCCCGCCGCCCCTCGTGCCGCATCAGCAGCCCGCCGCCGACGGCGTGGATCACCAGGATGGCGAGAGTGGGCCAGACGCCGATCTGCTGGGCCACCAGGACCAGGATCCAGACCTCGAGGATCGGGAACCCGATCAGAATCGCGATCAGCAGCAGAAGCGGCCAGCCCCGCTTCAGCTTCACCCAGTCACCTCACGCCGACCGGCCAGGTTGCGCAGCTGCTGCGCCCGATGCGCCAGTCCCCACCACGTGGTCAGCAGGAGGGCCTCGACCACGATCTTCCGGCTCATCTTGGAGTCCCCGCGCTCCCGTTCGACGAAGGTGATGGGCACCTCGACCACCCGGTAACCGGCCTTGAGTCCCCGCCACGCCAGGTCGACCTGGAAGCAGTATCCCGCAGAGGCGACGTCGTCCAGTCCAAGACCCAGCAGCGTTTCGCGGCGGAAGACGCGGTATCCGCCGGTGGCGTCCCGCAGCGGAATGCCGAGGGCGATCCGCGTCCACAGGTTCCCCCCGCGGGACAGCAGCTTCCGGGACATCGGCCAGTTCACCACCCGGCCGCCCTTGACCCAGCGCGAGCCGAGCACCAGGTCGGCGTCGACCAGCGCGGCCAGCAGGTCGGGCAGCTGTTCCGGCTGGTGCGAGCCGTCCGCGTCCATCTCGACGAGGACCTCGTAGCCGGCCTCGATGCCCCAGGCGAAGCCGGCCAGGTAGGCCGCCCCCAGCCCCTCCTTGCCCAGCCGGTGCAGGACATGCACGTGGTCGTCGGCCGCCGCCAACTCGTCCGCCAGCCGGCCGGTACCGTCCGGAGAGTTGTCGTCCGCCACCAG
>DASQVF010000110.1:0-8483 GCA_035640915.1 Propionibacteriaceae bacterium | reverse complement strand
GGCGGTCGCCAGCTAGCCGCGGGTACGCGGCACGTCCTCGGTCACCACCGTGGATGGATCGCCGCCCGCAGCCGCTGGTCGTACAGCTCGGCCACGTCGTCAAAAAAGGCCTGGGGCAGCGCGGGCAGCAAGCCGGCGGCGGCATTGGCCAGAGCCTGATCCGGCGTGCGGGCCCCCGGGATCACCGTCGTGACCCCAGGCTGCTGGATGACCCAGGCCAGCGCCGCCTGGGCCGGCGTCACGTCCCGACCGAGGTGGTCGGCCACCAGCCGGCTGAACTCGGCCGCCGCGGCCACGCCGGTCTGGTAGTCGACCCCGGAGAACGTCTCACCGACGTCGAAGGACTCCCCGTGCCGGTTGAAGGTGCGGTGGTCGTTCTCGGCGAACTCGGTGTCCAGGGTGTACCGGCCGCTGAGCAGCCCGCTGGCCAGCGGCACCCGAGCGATGATGCCCACCCCGGCCGCGCTGGCGGACGGCAGCACGTCGTCCAGCGGCTTGCGGCGGAAGGCATTGAGGATGATCTGCACCGTGGCCGTGCCTCGGCGGGTGATGGCGGTCAGTGCCTCGTCCGTGGTCTCGACGCTGACCCCGTACGCGGCGATGACCCCCTCGGCGGTCAGGGTGTCCAGGGCGTCGTACACCTCGTCCCGGGAGTAGACCACGGTCGGCGGGCAGTGCAGCTGGACGAGGTCGATCTGGTCCACCGCGAGGTTGCGCCGCGACCGGTCGAGCCAGGTGCGGAAGTTGTCCAGGGTGTAGTTCTCGGGGACCTGCTCCACTCGACGACCGATCTTGGTGGCCACGGTGAGCGTCAGGTCGGGGTTGTCGCCCAGGAACCGCCCGATCAGCTGCTCGCTGCGCCCGTCGCCGTAGACGTCGGCGGTGTCGAAGAACGTGACGCCGGCCTCCGTCGCGGCGGCCAGTACGTCGAGGGCGGCGGTCTCGCTGACCTCACCCCAGTTGCCACCCAGCTGCCAGGTGCCCAGCCCGATGACTGACACCGGCCGATCGGTCCGGCCGAGTACGCGCTCTTCCATGACGTCCTTTCGGGGATCGAAGGAGCTTCCTCCGGGTACTCGATGACGCGCGGTCATGCGGCTGCCGGCTCGAGCAGCGCATCCACGAACACCTCGGGGTCGAAGGGCGCCAGGTCGTCCGCCCCCTCCCCCAGTCCGACCAGCTTGACCGGGACGCCGAGCTCCCGTTGGACCTGCACCACGATGCCGCCTTTGGCCGAGCCGTCCAGCTTGGTCAGCACGATGCCGGTGATCTCGACCACCTCGGCGAAGATCCTCGCCTGGGTGAGCCCGTTCTGGCCGGTGGTGGCGTCCAGCACCAGCAGCACCTCCCCCACCGGGGCCTGACGCTGGATCACCCGCTTCACCTTGCCCAGCTCGTCCATCAGGCCGGTCTTGGTGTGCAGCCGGCCCGCTGTGTCGACCAGCACCACGTCGACCTCCTGCTCGATCCCCGCTTTGACGGCCTCGTACGCCACGCTGGCCGGGTCGGCGCCCTCGCTGCCGCGAACGGTCGGCACGCCCACCCGGCTGCCCCAGGTCTCGAGCTGATCGGCGGCGGCGGCCCGGAACGTGTCGGCCGCGCCGAGCAGCACGTCCTTGTCCTCCGCGACCAGCATCCGCGCGAGCTTGCCCACGGTGGTCGTCTTCCCGGTGCCGTTCACGCCGACCACGAGCACCACCGCGGGATCCTCCAGCCGGTCCGCGTGCAGCGTCCGGTCCAGCGTCGGATCCACGAGCTTGATCAGCTCCGAGCGGAGGACGGCTCGGGCCTGGGCCGGGTCGGACACCCCTTCCACCCGGAGGCGGGTGCGCAGCGCGGCGACCAGCTCGGCGGCCGGCGCGACCCCGAGGTCGGAGGTGATGAGGGTCTCCTCGAACTCCTCCCAGGTCTCCTCGTCGATCCGGTCCCGGCTGATCAACATCAGCAGCCCACGGCTGAGGGTGGAGTTGGACCCGGCCAGCCGCCGCCTCAGCCGGGCCAGCCGGCTCTCCGGCGCCTCCGGCCGTTCGACGACAAGCGACCCGGGCTCGACCAGCTCCGGCAGCTCCCGCTCCAGGACCGGGGTCGACGTGGACCGGTGGTCGACGGCGTCGGGGCCGTCGTCCGGCTCGGCTCCCCGGCGTCCCCGGTCACCCGGCCGGTCGGTGATCTCCGGCGTCCGCCGCCGGCCGAGGGCGGCATTGCGCCGAACGGCGACCAGGCCGACGAGCACGAAGGCCAGCAGGATCACTCCGCCGGCGATCAGCCACAGGGTTACCGCATCCACCGGCACATCCTAGTGAGACCGGCGGGCGTCACCGGCCGGTGAGACCGGCGTCGGTCCTAGCGCCGGTCGAGCGCCTGCAGCTTCCGCGGCGGTCGGCCCTCGCCGTTCAGGTGACGGGCGACCCGGCGCATCAGCCGGGCCAGCTGGGGAACCTGCCGCCAGCCGCGACCCTCCATCCCGACCATGACCAGGGCCAGGGTGCCGGCGGCCACCGCCAGGATCACGAGCATGGTGACGACGAGCGCAAGCATGTTTCGGCCTCTCAGACTGCTCAGACGTACCGGGGGAAGGAACGAGCTGCGCGGACGGGTACTCCGGTGTCGATCCTCCATCGGCAACAACGGCAAAGATCTCCGCCACACGCCCGTCGTGCCTGGAAATTCTGTAACAAATCGGCGTCGATCATCCTCAGGCGACCGACTCGGCCTCCCGAAGTCGCTGGGAGATCACGGTCGACACGCCGTCCCCGCGCATCGTCACTCCGTAGAGGGCGTCGGCGATCTCCATGGTGCGCTTCTGGTGGGTGATCACCAGAAGCTGGCTGTTCGCCCGCAGCTCGGAGTAGATCTCCAGCAGCCGGCCCAGGTTGACGTCGTCCAACGCCGCCTCGACCTCATCCAGGATGTAGAACGGGCTGGGCCGGGCGATGAACAGCGAGACCAGGAACGCCACCGCGACGAGTGACCGCTCCCCACCGGACAGCAGCGACAGCCGCTTGATCTTCTTACCCGGCGGCCGGGCCTCGACCTCCACCCCGGTGGTCAGCCAGCGGTCCGGCTCGGTCAGCACCAGCCGGCCCTCGCCGCCCGGGAAGAGCCGGGCGAAGACCCGGCTGAACGCCTGCTCGACGTCGGCGTAGGCCTCGGCAAAGACCTGCTGCACCCGAGTGTCGACCTCGCTGATGATGTCCAGCAGGTCCTCACGAGTACGCCGCAGGTCGTCCAGCTGGGTGGCCAGGAACTGGTGCCGCTCCTCGAGGGCGTCGAACTCCTCCAGCGCCAGCGGGTTCACCCGGCCGAGCAGCGACAGGTCGCGCTCGGCGGCCCGCAGCCGCTTCTGCTGCTGCTCGCGGACGAACGGCACCGGCTCGCCCGGCTCGCCGTCCGGCCCGGTGGTCGGTATCGGCTGGTCCGGCCCGTACTCGGCGACCAGCACGTCCGGCCCCAGCCCCAGCTCGGCCATCACCCTCTCGGCCAGCGTCTCGACCCGCATCCGCTGCTCGGCCCGGGCCATCTCGTCCCGGTGCGCGGCGTCGACCAGGAACTCGAACTCGGTGCCGAGCGAGCGCACGGAAGCCCGGGCGGCGGACAGCGTGGCCTCGGCGTCAGTCCGCGCCGCCTCCGCAGCGGCGCGCTCCATGCCGGCCGAAGCCAGCGAGCGCTCGACGGCGGCGGCCAGGAACCCGGCGGCCGCGTGCACGGCGGACGCGGTCTCGGCCTCCCGGCGGACCCGGGCGCGCCGGGCCAGCTCTCGGGCCTGGGCCTGGCGCTGGGCGGTGGCCGCCTTGCGCAGGGCGTCGGCCCGGCCGGCCAGCGCCCGTACCCGCTCCTCCAGCGTCCGCAGAGCCAGCCGGGCCTCCATCTCCGCGTCCCGACTGCGTCGCGCCTCCTCGGTCAGCCGGTCACGTTCGGCCGGGTCGGGCTCGACCTCCTCGGCGGTCTCGGCCAGCTCCAGCCGGTGCTCCAGCTCGGCCAGGCCGGAGATGTCGGAGTCCCGGGCCTGCTCGGCCCGGGCGATCGCCTGGCCGAGGCGCTCGTTCTCCTCGTGCGCGGAGCGGGCCGTCGACCCGAGCTGGCCGAGCTGTTCGGCCAGCGCCGCCATCGCCGCGTCCGACTCGTGCAGCCGGGCCAGGGTCTCCTCGACCCCGGCGCCGGCGCTCCGCTGCTGCTCCTCGAGCTGGCTCTGCGCGAAGCGCAGCCGGTCGTAGCGGTGACCGGCCTCGGTCAGCCGCTGCTCGGCCTCGTCGATGGCCGCCTGCACCTCGATCAGGCTGGGCTGGGCCGACGAGCCGCCGGCCGCGAAGTGGGCGCTGAGGACGTCGCCGTCCCGGGTCACCGCGATCACGTCGGGCATGCGGCCCACGAGCTCCTCGGCGGCCGCGAGGTCGTCGACCACCGCCACCTTGCGCAGCACCCGCTGGACCGCGCCGCCCAGCTCGTCGGGGACTGCGACAACGTCGAGGGCGTACCGGGCCGTTCCCGGCAGCTCGGGCCAGTCGGCCGGCTGCTCCGTCGGCACCGCTCCGCCGAGCAGCAGGCCGGCGCGGCCGAGGTCCTCCGCCTTGAGGTGGTCGAAGGCCCCCAGGGCGGCGTCGAGCCCGGCCACGGCAACCGCGTCGGCCGCGGCACCGAAGGCAGCCGCGACCGCCGTCTCGTAGCCGGGCTCCACGCCGACCAGGGCGGCAACGGAGCCGAGCAGGCCATCGACCTGGTCGGTGGCCGCGAGCAGCGCCGAGGAGGCGTCCTTGCGGTGCAGCCCGACGTGCAGCGCCTCGACCCGGGCGGCCAGAGCCGCACGCTCCTGGGCCGCGGCCAGCTCCTGGCGACGCAGCTCGGCCAGCTGGGTCTCGATCGCGTCCAGCGCCGCCACCGCCGACTCGTGCTCGGCGTCCAGCCCCAGCTCGCCGGCGTCCAGCCCGGCCACCTTGGTCTCCAGGGCGGTGAACGCCCGGGCGGCCTGGTCGGCACGCTGGGCCGCCTCCTCCCGCGCGGCAGTCAGCCGGCCGATCTCCGCCTCCGCCGCCGCGGCCCGGCTGCGGAGCGAGCTGACCTGCCCGCTCAGCCGGGCGAGGCCCTCGCGACGGTCGGCGGCCGCCCGAACGAGGGCGGCCAGGCGAGCCTCCTCCGCCTGCCGGGCGGCCTCCCGCTCGGCCGCCAACGCCGACGCCTCGGTCAGCGCCTGCGCCTTGGCCGCCACCTCGCCGGACAGCTGCTGCTCGGCGGCGGACACACTGTCCGCCTCACGGTCCAGCTCTTCGGGGTCACGACCGACCCGGAGCTCGCCGGGCTCGTCCTCGCCGTGCCGCATCCGCTCCCGGGCGATGGACAGCGTGGTGCCCACCCGCTCCCGCAGCGCGGCCAGCGAGTACCACGTCTCCTGGGCGGTGGTGAGCTCGGGCACACTCCGGCGTACGGCGGCCTCCGCCTCGACCTCGGACGCCCGGGCCTGTTCCAGCGCGTCCTCGAGCGCGACCCGGCGCTGCTGCATCGCCCGTTCGTCGGCCAGGTCGGACTCCAACGCGAGGGTGGCCTGGACCATGTCGTCGGCCAGCAACCGAGCCTTGGCGTCGCGCAGTTCGGCCTGGATCACCGCCGCCCTGCGGGCCACCTCCGCCTGCCGGCCGAGCGGCTTCAGCTGCCGGCGGATCTCGCTGAGCAGGTCCGACAGCCGGTTCAGGTTGCCCTCGCAGGCCTCGAGCTTGCGCAGCGCCTTCTCCTTGCGCTTGCGGTGCTTGAGCACCCCCGCGGCCTCCTCGATGAACCCGCGCCGGGTCTCCGGGGTGGCCTGCAGGATCGAGTCGAGCTGGCCCTGGCCGACGATGACGTGCATCTCCCGGCCGATGCCGGAGTCGCTGAGCAGCTCCTGGATGTCCAGCAGCCGGGCCGGTTGGGAGTTGATCGCGTACTCCGACCCGCCGTTGCGGAACATGGTGCGGGAGATGGTGACCTCGACGTAGTCGATCGGCAGCGCGCCGTCGGAGTTGTCGATGGTGAGCACGACTTCGGCGCGCCCCAGCGGGGCCCGGCCGGCGGTGCCGGCGAAGATGACATCCTCCATCTTGCCGCCGCGCAGCGTCTTGGCGCCCTGCTCCCCCATCACCCAGCTCAAGGCGTCGACGACGTTGGACTTGCCCGAGCCGTTGGGCCCGACCACGCACGTCACACCCGGCTCGAAGGTGAGCGTGGTGGCCGACGCGAAGGACTTGAAGCCGCGCAGCGTCAAGCTCTTGAGGTACAACGTCGGCCTTTCACTCGCCTGCGGGAAGGCTGGCTCAGCCTAACCGAGCCGGCCGTTGATCCCGGGGATCCGAGACCTCCTCAGCCGGGAGGTGTCGGCGCCGCCGCGTGCTCCGGATCGAGCTCGGCGGTGGCCGACCCGGCCACGCTGTTCTTGCCGCGGACGGCAGAGAAGGTCCACAACTTGTTCAGCACGAAGGAGACCGGGGTGACCACCGCGATGGTGATCAGCTGGGCCCAGTAGAGGCGGGTGCGGAAACCGGTGGAGTCGTCGAAGATCTCCGGCGACAACCCCAGCGGTGAGTACGGGTGCATCAGCAGGGTCAGGATGCCCAGGCCGACGACCTGCGCGAGCAGGCCGACGGTGAGGAAGGGGAGGTACTCGCGCAGCCAGCCCGAGTGCTTGGCGCTGCGGAAGGTCCAGGCGCGGTTGAGCTGGAAGTTCCACAGGTTGGCGACGAGGAAGGCCACGGTGGAGAAGACGTGGTACCACCGGACGTTGAAGTCGGTGAACGGCAGCCCCACGAAGGCGGCGTCCTCGTCCGGGCCGATCTTGTTGCAGACGACGGTGACCAGGAGGTTGACGATGACGCCCGTGAGCCCGACCACTCCGAAGCGGAACAGCAGCCGCCAGTTGTGGGCGTGACGCACGAAGATGTAATGCCTCAGCCGGTCCATGATCGCTCCGACCCTACCGAATCGCCGGCGTCCTCCGCGGCCGTTCGGTTCAAGGCGGGTCGTCCCCCCTTCGCCGCTGCGCGCGGGGCGCGTTGGCAGCGGGGGCAGCGGAAAGACGACCGGTTCATGAAGGGCTCTCGGCGGATGGGGGTGCCGCAGCGCGGGCACGGCTGGCCCTCCCGTCCGTACACGGCCAGCGCGCGGTCGAAGTAGCCGCTGCTGCCGTTGACGTTGACGTAGAGGGAGTCGAACGACGTGCCACCGTGGCCGAGCGCGTTGCGCATCACCTCACCCGCGGCGGTGAGCACGGCCGAGGCCCGGGCCCGACTGAGCGCCGAGGTGGGCCAGGCGTAGTGCAGCCGGGCGGCCCACAAGGCCTCGTCGGCGTAGATGTTGCCGATCCCGGACACCAGCTGTTGGTCCAGCAGTGCCCGCTTGATCCCGGTGCGCTTGGCGCGCAGCCGGGCCACCGCCGCCGCGAGATCGAAGTCCGGGTCGAACGGGTCCCGACCGATGTGGGCGACCTCCGCCGGTAGCTCGGCGCCTCCGGGTGAGAGGGACAGGCCCCCGAACATCCGCTGGTCGACGAAACGCAGGCCGGGGTCGCCGTCGGCGAAGTGGAACAGCACCCGGGTGTTCGGCACCAAGGGGGCGTCAGCCGGATCCAGTCGGAACTGGCCGCTCATTCCCAGGTGGGCGAGCACGGCGTCACCGTCGGTCAGCGGCAGCCACAGGTACTTGCCGCGACGGCGCGGCTCGGCGAACGTGCGGCCGGTGAGTGAGGCGACGAAGTCCTCGGCACCGAGCTGGTGACGACGGACCGGTCGAGGGTGCAGCACCTCCACCGCGGCGATCCGGCGGCCGGCGATCCCGGTCGCCAGACCGCGGCGAACGACCTCGACCTCGGGCAGTTCGGGCACGCGGAGTCAGCGCGTCGGCACAGGGCCGGTGCCGCGCGGACCCTTGAGGGCTGCGAAGGCGATGGCCGCGGCGTTCTGCTCGGCCTCCTTCTTGTTGCGGCCGGCGCCCGGGCCGTAGCGCTGGTTGTCGATCTTCACTGTGGCCGAGAAGGACTTGGCGTGGTCGGGGCCGGACTCGACCACCTCGTAGCCCGGAACCCCCAGCCCGGCGACCGAGGCGATCTCCTGCAGGCTGGTCTTCCAGTCCAGCCCGGCGCCGCGGGTCGCCACGTCAGCCATCAGGCCGTCGAACAGGTAGTGCACGAAGTCCCGGGCCGCGTCGATGCCGTGCTGCAGGAACACCGCGCCGATGACGGCCTCCATGGTGTCGGCCAGGATCGATGACTTGTCCCGGCCGCCGGTGCTCTCCTCGCCGCGGCCGAGGTGGATCACGGCGCCGAGGTCGAGCTCGCGCGCCACGTCGGCGAGCGCACGGGAGTTGACGACAGCGGCCCGGAGCTTGGCGAGCTGTCCCTCGGACAGGTCAGGGTAGGAGACGAACAGGTGCTCGGTGACAACCAGGCCGAGCACCGCGTCGCCGAGGAACTCAAGACGCTCGTTGGTCGGCAGGCCCCCCCGCTCGTACGCATACGAGCGGTGGGT
>DASQVF010000109.1:0-5128 GCA_035640915.1 Propionibacteriaceae bacterium | reverse complement strand
CGAGGAGATGGCCTTGGCCAACCCGAAGTCGGCGACCTTGATCTGGCCGCGGTCGCTGATCAGCACGTTCTCGGGCTTGACGTCGCGGTGCACCAGGCCGGCGTCGTGCGCCGCGGCGAGAGCGGCCAGCACCGGCTCGATCACCTCGAGCGCCCGCAACGGCAGCATCGGCGCCTCGCGGTTGATCACGTCGCGCAGGGTGTAGCCGTCGACGTGCTCCATCACGATGTAGGGGCGGCTGCCGTGCCCCTCGATCACGTCGGAGCCCTGGTCGAATACGGCGACGACGTTGGGATGGGCCAGCCGGGCAGCGGCGCGCGCCTCCCGGTCGAACTTGCGGGCGAACTCGGCGTCGTCGCCCAGGCCGACGTGCATCACCTTGACCGCGACCGTGCGGGTCAGCCGGGTGTCGACGCCGCGGTAGACGGTGGCCATGCCGCCCCGGGCCAGCCGTTCGGTGATCTGGTACCGACCGTCGAGCAGCCGACCCACCAGGGGGTCGCCGACAGTCGTCATGCTCACGCGTCCTCCTCGCTGGCGCTCGTCGCTCGCGTTCGCGACGCTGCTGCGCTGGATGGTGAGCTCGCAAGCTCGCTCACTGCTGCTCCAAACACGGTGGGGAAGGAGGCCGTGCTGGCCGTGGGCCCGAGTCTAAGAGTCGGCTCGTACGCGCCCGGCGACGGCGCGCCGGGCGGAGAAGGATTCTCCCGCACGGGACGAAGGATGCCGGAACCGGCCAAGCGTCCTCTCCTACCGGGCATCGGCGCTGGGCACCTCGATGTCCGAGAATGGCTTCGTGGAGCTTGGTCTGACGACGTTCGCGGAGATCACCGACGACCGCACGACACCCGGCGAGCGGCTCCGGCAGGTCGTGGCGGAGGGCCGTTTCGCCGACGAGCTGGGCCTGGACGTGTACGGCGTCGGCGAGCATCACCGACCGGACATGGTCGCGTCCGCGCCCGAGATCGTCCTGGCCGCCATCGCCGGAGCCACCGAGCGGATCAAGCTGACCAGTGCCGTCACGGTGCTCAGCTCGGCCGACCCGGTCCGGGTGTTCCAGAGCTTCGTCACGTTGGACCTGGTGTCGGGCGGCCGGGCCGAGCTGATGGCCGGCCGCGGGTCGTTCACCGAGTCCTTCCCCCTGTTCGGGTACTCGTTGAGCGACTACGACGCGCTCTTCGCCGAGAAGCTGGACCTGCTGCTGGCGCTCCGGGGGGACGAGCCCGTGACCTGGTCGGGCCAGTTCCGGGCGCCGCTGGATGGGGTCGTGGTGCACCCTCGGCCGGAGGGCCGGCCGCTGCCGATCTGGATCGCGGTGGGCGGCACCCCGAACTCGGTGGTCCGGGCCGGGACCCTCGGCCTGCCGCTGGCGCTGGCGATCATCGGCGGGCAGCCGGCGTCCTTCGTGCCGCTGGTCGACCTCTACCGCCGGGCGCTCGAGTACGGCGGGCACGACCCGGCGACGCCGGTGGCCGTGCACAGTCACGGTTACGTCTTCGACGACGAGACGGCGGCGCGCCGGGAGTTCCTGCCGGCGTACCGGCGGACGTTCGCGACGATCGGACGGGAACGCGGTTGGCCGCCGATGTCCGACGCCCAGGTCGAGGCGCTGATCGGGCCGGAGGGCGCGCTGTTCTTCGGGACCCCGGAGACCGTGGCGGCCAAGATCAACAAGCTGCGGGAGACGATGGGCATCGACCGCTTCGAGATGCACACCTCCCACGTCGGTCACGACCTGACGATGCGGTCGATCGAGCTCTTCGGCAAGGAGGTCGCGCCCTTGGTCGGCTGACCGCTGGCACCCGATGCTCGCGGTCGACGTCGACCACGCGTCGGCGGATCCGGCCCCGCACTAGGGTGGGCTTCGTGACGGTACTGATGGGGCTGGACGCCCGGCTCCGGCTGGCCAAGCTCTACCTGATCACCGACGCCCGCACCGAGCAGGGCGACCTGGGCGACTTCCTGCAGGCGGCATTCGCGGGTGGGGTCGACATCGTGCAGATCCGTGAGAAGGACATGCCGCGGGCGGCCGAGCTCGAGGTGCTCGAGCTGGCCCGGACCACGGCGATGCTGCACCAGAGCATCGTCTGCGTGAACGACTCGGCGGAACTGGCCGGGGAGTTCCACGCCGACATGCTTCACCTCGGGCAGGCGGACGGTCCGTCGGCGCCGGCCCGGGCGCGGCTGCACCGCTGGGCCCTGCTGGGCCGCTCCACCCACAGCAGCGATGAGGTCGACGCCGCACTGGCCGACCCGGATGTCGACTACCTGACCGTCGGTCCGGTCAACGCCACCTCGCTCAACCCGGCGTACCCTCCGGTCGGGCTGGACCCGGTCCGACACGCCGCCCGGGTCGCGCCGGTCTCGAGGATCACCTCCAAGCCGTTCTTCGCGGTCGGCGGGATCGGGCTGGACACCATCGACGCCGTGATCGCGGCCGGTGGGCGCCGGGTGGCGGTGGTCAGCGCGATCACCAAGGCGTCCGACCCGCAGCACGCCGCGCAGCAGCTGCGGAGCAAGCTGCAGGACGCATGGGACGCCGACCCGGCGATGGAGCGCTACATCATGCAGGCGCTCGCCGGGGCCGGCTCCACTCGGTGAGCCTCAGAAATCCCGACGTACCGCCGCGTCGGCCAGCGCCGTCAGCCCGGCCCGGCCCTCGTCGGTGATGTCGGCGTCCAGCAACGCCTTGAGGGCCCGCTCGTATCCCTCGTTGATCATGGCCTCGACCGCCTCGCGCGCCCCGGTCTCGGTGATCAGCTGCTGGAGGTCGGCCACCCCCTCAGCGGTCAGGCCAGGATCGCCCAGCCGTTGCAGCAGCAGGCGCTGCCCGGCCTCGTCGGCATGGGCGTACGCGTGGGCAATCAGCACGGTCCGCTTGCCCTCGCGCAGGTCGTCACCGCTGGGCTTCCCGGTCAGCTGGGAGTCCCCGAACACCCCAAGCAGGTCGTCGCGGAACTGGAACGCCCGACCCAGCGGCGACCCGTACGCGCCCAGCGCGTAGTAGAGCTCGGCATCGCCGCCGCCCAGCGCGGCACCCATCTGAGCCGGTCGCTGCACGGTGTAGCGGGCCGCCTTGTACTCCACCACGCGGCTCGCATCGTCCAGAGCCAGTTCGATGCTCGGTCGCAGCGAGTCGATGGCCGGCGCGCGCTGCCGCAGCGGGTGGGCCTGGGCGACGATGTCGAGGTACTGCCCGCAGGTCACCTCGGTGCGCATCGCCTCGACGATCGGCAGCGCCCGCTCCAGCACGGTCTGGTCCAACCCCGCGGCGTGCAGCATCTGGGCCGACCACATCACCAGCAGGTCACCGAGGATGATGGCGCCGGCCTTGCCGAAGGCCTCCGAGTCGCCCAGCCACCCGGCGTTGGCGTGCAGCGCCTCGAACTGGCGGTGGGCGGCAGGTCGGCCCCGGCGCAGGTCGGAGGCGTCCATGACGTCGTCGTGGACCAGGGCACTGGCGTGCAGCACGTCCAGGCTGGCCGCCGCAGTGAGCAGGCTGCCCAGCTCGATCTCGTCCGGCCTCCCGCCGGCGGCGACGTAGCCCCAGACGCAGAACGCCGGCCGCAGCCGCTTCCCGCCGCAGAGCAGCTGGCCGGCCATCAGCTGGACCGGCACCAGCTCCGGTCCCATCGACTCCAGGACACCCGACTGCTCGGCCAGGAAGGCGGTCAGCTCGGCCGAGATCGCCTCCCGGAAGCCCTGCGACAGCGGGTTGCCGGCGTCGAGGACTGTCTCGGCGGTGACGGGCGAGGGCGGGGCGACCACGCATCGAGCCTACGGACGCGAGGGCGACGGCCCAATCCGGGGCTCGTCGGCGGTCAGAGTCGGCCTGTCCAGGCTCGCTGATGTCCACCCGGCCCGGTCTGGTGCGAACTATCGTGTCGGCATGCCGGTGCGCCCCCCCACGATCGCCGACCTGCTGCAGGCCGGCAAGCGCCCGTTGTTCTCCTTCGAGTTCTTCCCACCCAAGGACGAGCTCCAGCAGCGCCAGCTCTGGCAGGCCATCCGCGAGCTGGAGAGCCTGGGCCCGGACTTCGTGTCGGTCACCTACGGCGCGAGCGGCTCGACCCGGGACCGCACCATCCGCGTCACCGAGGCGATCGCGCAACACACCACGCTGCGCTCGGTGGCCCATCTGACCTGCGCCAGCCAGAGCCGCGACCAGCTGCGCCGGGTGATCGGCTCGTACGCGGCGGCCGGGATCCGGCACGTGCTGGCGATCCGCGGAGACATGCCGGGCGGGCCGCGGGTGCCGTTCGAGGTCCATCCCGACGGGTTGCACAACGCCACCGAGCTGGTCGCCATGGTCCGGGAGCTGGGCAGCTTCTGCGTGGGCGTCGCGGCCTTTCCGGATCCGCATCCGGAGCGGAGCGATCCGGATCTCGACGCCCGGATCCTGGTCGAGAAGGCCCGGGCGGGGGCGAGCTTCGCCATCACCCAGCTCTTCTTCACCGCGGCCGACTACTTCTCGTTGGTCGACCGGGTGCGGGCGCTGGGTTGCGACCTGCCGATCATCCCGGGGATCATGCCGATCACCAACGTGCGGCAGGTGGAGCGGTTCGCCGAGCTCTCCGGCGCGGCGCTACCGGCGGCCGTGACCGACCGGATTCAGGCGGTCGCCGACGACCCGGAGCAAGTGCGCAAGGTCGGCACCGTGATCGCCACCGAGCTGTCCGAGCAGCTGCTGGCCGGCGGCGCCCCGGGTCTGCACTTCTTCACCCAGAACCGTTCCCGGGCGACCCGAGAGATCTACGCCAACCTGCACCAGGAGCGGCGTCGAGCGTGACCAGCCGCTGCGTCGGCCGGGTCAGGGCGACGTAGAGAGCCCGGACGCCGCCGGGGGAGGTGGCGATGATCTCGTCCGGCTCCACGACCAGCACCCCGTCGTACTCCAGGCCCTTGGACCCGGTGGGGCTGACCACCCGGACCCGCTCCGACGGGAGGATGCCGGCCGCCGTCAGCTCCGCGGTCAGCCCGGCCAGCTGCGGCTGCGGGACGATCACGCCGACCGTCCCCTCGACCTCGGCCAGCAGGCCGGCCACCTCCTCGGCCGCGCTGGCCGCCAGGCCGTCCGGCCCGGCAACCGCGAGCCGGGGTGACGCACCGACCGACCGAACGGCCTTGG
>DASQVF010000108.1:0-5438 GCA_035640915.1 Propionibacteriaceae bacterium | reverse complement strand
CCGGCGCTCGCCGAGGTGGTGGAGAACGCCCTGCTGGCCGCTAGCCCCGGCGACTGAGCCGCTGCACCGTCCGGGCCACCCGGTCGGCCCGGTTCTCGGGATCGTCAGCCGCAGCGATCCAGGCCCAGAACTCGCGCTGGTGCTCCGGAGGAAGGGCGGCGTACGCGGTCCGCGCGACCTCGTCCTGGGCCAGGGCTTCAACCAGCTCGGGCGGCTCGCTGACCTCCGGCGCCGGCTCCGGGGTGCTGCCTTCCGCCAGCCGGACCTCGACGGTGTCGCCTGCTTGCCGGCCGATCCGGCGCAGCAACTCCTGGCGGAGCCCGAGGTAGACCTGGCCGCCGTAGACGGCGATCCGGGAGTGGTACTCCACGCCGTCGACGTGGGCGACGACAGGCACCCGTCGGCCCGAGAGCTTCGCAGCGAGCTCCTTCGGGACCACGACGGCGTGGCCGCCGCCACCGGCCGCGAGCACCTCCGCGGTGAAGACGTACTCGGCGTCAGCCATGCGCCCTGAGCCTGTCGAAGGGCTCAGGAATCGCGTCGCGACCCGGCCAGCTTCCAGGCCGCGGGCAGCAGGGCAGCCGCGGCGGCGATCTTGATGGCGTCGCCCAACAGGAACGGGGCCACGCCCTTGGCGATCGCCGTCGGCAGGTCGAACGGGGTCATCAGCAGCAGCCCGGTCACCCCGAACAGGTAGATGACCAGGTTGCCCACCACCATCAGGCCGGCGGCCCGGAGCGGCGTCCGGTCGCCCCGGCGCTCGGCCAGCAGGCCGACCAGCCACGCGGCGGCGATGAAGCCGACCACGTAGCCGATCGTGGGGGTCACTCCGTTGGTCCAGCCCTGGAACCACGGCACCCCGGCCAGCCCGGCCAGCACGTACAGCGCCATCGAGGCCAGGCCGCGGGTGCTGCCCAGCGCCGCCCCGACCAGCAGTACCGAGAACGTCTGCAGGGTGAGCGGGACCGGCGTGAACCACAGCGGGATGACTACCTGGGCGGTCAGTCCGACGAAGATCGCGCCCCCGACCACGAGGGCGATGCTGCGGGCCAGTGCGCCGGGGATGACGTCGGCCAGGGTCCTCGGGCTTACGCTGATGCTCGACATGGGCCTCACCATAACGGTCCGGCTCGCGACCCTCGGGCTGGTCTCGGTGCTGCTCGGGGCGTGTGCGCAGGTGCCGGTTCCCGAGGCGCCGAGCACGCCGGCACCACCCTCGCCGGCCGCTCCGACCACCTCACCGGTGACCGCCGCGCCGTCCGAGTCGCCCACCTCGGCCGCTACGCCGACCATCACACCGCAAGTCGGGTCGGCGTGCGCCGACCTGGTGGCGCGGCTGACCCCGGCCGAGCAGGTCGGCCAGCTGCTGATGGTCGCGGTCAGCTCGACCGGGCTCGGCGGCAGCGTGCGGGACACCCTGGCCGAGAGCCGGGCCGGCAGCGCGATCCTGCTCGGCAACTCGACCGCCGGAGCGGCGGTGACCCGACGCGTGGTCGGCGACGTCCGCGACAGCACCCGGCGTCCGGGCGGCATCCAGACGCTGCTGGCGGTGGACCAGGAGGGCGGTGGGGTGCAGCGGCTGCGCGGCCCGGGCTTCACCGAGATCCCGTCGGCCGAGCAGCAGGCCGAGCGGTCGGACGTCCGGCTGACCCGGGACGCCGAGCGCTGGGGCCGGGAGCTGACCGACGCCGGCCTCGACGCCAACCTGGCGCCGGTGGCCGACGTGGTGCCGGCCGATCTCGGTGACGGGAACGCCCCGATCGGTGCACTGCAGCGCGGCTACGGGTCGGACCCGGGAACGGTGGCGGCCAAGGCGAGTGCGTTCGTCCGCGGGATGAACCGGGCCGGCGTGGCCACGGCGGTCAAGCACTTCCCGGGCCTAGGCCGGGTGCGGGGCAACACCGACTTCGCCCGGCGGGTCGTCGACCGCCAGACCACCCGGGACGGCGCTCAGGTCGCCGCCTATCGATCGGTGATCGAGGCCCGGGTGGACATGGTGATGGTCTCGTCGGCGTACTACGAGCGGATCGACCCGCGGCGGCGCGCCGCGTTCTCCCCGGTGGTGCTGACCGACCTGCTGCGGGAGGACCTGGGGTTCTCCGGTGTGGTGATCTCCGACGACCTGGCGGCGGCGGCGATGGCGGACGTCGACCCGGAGCAGCGGGCACTGCGCTTCCTGGGCGCGGGCGGCGACCTGATGATCATCGGCGACGCCGGGCTGGTCGACCGGATGGCCCAGGCGGTCCGGGAGCGGATGGCGAGCGATGCTCGGTTCGCCGAACGGGTGCGGCAGAGCGCCACCCGGGTCGTGGTGATGAAGGCCCGACGGGGACTGGTCGAGTGCGCCGGGTCTACTCGGTGACCTTCAGCTGACCGATCAGGTCGCGGGCCGGCTGGACGAGCTCCGGCGCCGTGTCGGGGATGGAGGCGTAGTACAGGCCGGATCGGGCCCCGGCGGACACGATGACCACGATCAGCAGCTCACCCTTGGTCTCCAGGTTCGGGATGTCGAACGACAGCTGGGACTCCACGATCCAGGCCTCACGACCGTCGACCGTGGTGGCCTCGTTCTTCTGCACGTCGCTGTTCACCTGGGCGTTGCCGTAGAAGGCGCCGAGGATGCACTTGACCACGATCTGCGAGCCCTGCTCCGGGGTGAAGAACCCGTCGCCCGCCTGCAGCTCGCCGACCAGCACCGAGGCCACCCAGTTCTGGCCGGGCTCGTAGTTGGCCTCGATGGTGACCAGCTGGCTCAGCACGTCCGTGCCGAACGGGACCCGGGTGTCGGTGACCGGCGGGCCCCACGGTGGGCCGAGAGTGGGGTAGGACAGCGGGCCGCCGTGCACCCGGCCGTCGTTGGGATCGGCCTCGGGTTGCGGCGTCTCGGTCCGCTGCGGTGGGCAGGTGTCCTGGGTCGCCGGCCCACCACCCGGGGGCGGAGTGGCGATGTCGGCTCCCCCGGCCACGGCGCGGATGGCGATCACGGCGATGACCACGATCACCACCACCAGGGCGATGCCGGCGATCCACCAACCGACCGGGGACTTCTTGTTCGTGACCTGCTGGTAGTTGGCGTACGCGTTCGGGTTGCCCTGGGCGTATCCGCCCGGGGCGCCCTGGCCCAGCAGACCGGGCTGGCCCGACTGGCCGGTTGGCATGGTGTGGCCGAGCGGAGCGCCGGAGCCCGGCTGCCCCAGTCCACCGAGACCTGCGGTCGGTGGCGGCGCACCCGGGTTGGGTGAGGTGGCGGCCGACCAGGCCCTGCCGTCCCAGTAGCGATAGAGACCCTGCCCGCCACCCGGATCGGGGTACCAGCCTGCCTTCGCGCTCACGTCCGCGATTCTATTCGCGGCGGGGCTTCGTAGGCCCTCCGGCGAAGGTCACGAAGCCTGTGAATCGAGGAGGGAAACGAGCGAAGCAAGGCGATCCCGATCCGGGCGTCCCCGCGGAGCGTGGATGGGCCTGGCGGGAGCCCGAGCTCGCGAGGGCGGATGGTTGCGACGGGGGACGTCCGGGCGGGATCGCCGGGGGCTTCGCGAGCAGCGGGCTATCCAAATCGCCCGGTGATGTAGTCCTCGGTCGCCTTGACGTCGGGGTTGGAGAAGATCTTGTCGGTCGGCCCGATCTCGATCAGCTTGCCCGGCTTCCCCTGGGTCTCCAGGTTGAAGAACGCGGTCTGGTCGCTCACCCGCGCGGCCTGCTGCATGTTGTGGGTCACGATGACGACGGTGTAGTTCTCCTTGAGCTCACCGATCAGGTCCTCGATCGCCAGCGTGGAGATGGGGTCCAGCGCGGAGCACGGCTCGTCCATCAGGATGACCTCGGGCTGCACGGCGATGGCCCGCGCGATGCAGAGTCGCTGCTGCTGGCCACCGGACAGGCTGGAGCCGGGTCGGTCCAGCCGGTCCTTCACCTCGTTCCACAGGTTGGCCCCGCGCAGAGACTGCTCGAGCAGCTCCTTGGACTTGGTGCCGCCCAGTCGCTGGTTGTTGAGCCGGACGCCGGCCAGCACGTTGTCGCCGATCGACATGGTCGGGAACGGGTTCGGCCGCTGGAACACCATGCCGACCTGGCGGCGCACCCGTACCGGGTCGACACCCGGCCCGTAGAGGTCGTCGCCGTCGAGCAGCAGCTCACCCTCCACGTAGGCCTTGGGGATGACCTCGTGCATCCGGTTGATGGTGCGCAGGACGGTGGACTTGCCGCAGCCGGACGGGCCGATGAAGGCCGTCACCGTCCGTGGCTCGACGGTGAAGTACACGTCCTCCACCGCCTTGAACGTCCCGTAGTAGATGTTGAGGCTCTTGGCCTCGATCCGCTTGGACAACGCAGCGACCTTTCGAGAGTTAGCGTCCGCCCTTGGGGGCGAACTTCCAGGCGATGAAGCGCCCGGCCAGGTTGAGCAGCATGACGATGAGGATGAGGGTGAGCGCGCCGGCCCAGGCCCGCTCGATGTAGGCCGACGCCGGGTTGCCCTGGTCGGCGTACTGCCGGAAGACGAACACCGGAAGGGTCATCATCGGCCCCTCGAGGGGATTGTTGTTCAGCCCCTGGGTGAAGCCGGCCGCCACCAGCAATGGTGCCGTTTCTCCGATCACCCGGGCCACGGCCAGCATGACGCCGGTGGCGATGCCGGCCAGCGCGGTGGGCAGCACGATCTTGACGATGGTGAGCCACTTCGGCACTCCCAGCGCGTACGACGCCTCTCGCAGCTCCATGGGGACGATCCGCAGCATCTCCTCCACCCCGCGGACCACCACCGGGATCATCAGCACGCACAGCGCGGCCGCCCCGGCCAGGCCGGTCTTGGTCCCGGGACCGAAGACCAGCGTGAAGACCGCGTACGCGAACAGGCCGGCCACGATGGAGGGGATGCCGGTCATCACGTCGACGAAGAACGTCAGGGACCGGGCAAGCTTGCCGCCCTGGCCGTACTCGACCAGGTAGACGGCGGCCAGCAGGCCGATCGGCACCGAGACCAGTGTGGCGATGCCGGTGACCCACAGGGTGCCGGCGATGGCGTGCGCGGCACCGCCCCCCTCGCCGACCACGCTGCGGAGCGAGTAGCTGAAGAACATCGGGTCGAAGCGGGCGCTGCCGTTGCTGATGACCGAGATGACCAGCGACACCAGCGGCAGCAGGGCCAGGACGAAGGCCGAAGTCACCAGCGTGGTGGCCAGCCGGTCCTTGGCCCTGCGGCCTCCCTCCACGACGGCGGAGGCCGTCACGATGACGATCCCGTACAGGACCAGGGTCACCGCGAGCGTACGGATGACGCCGAACGAGCCGGTCAGCGCGAACAGGGACGCGGCCACTACCAAACTGACCGCAAGGACAACCCCGCTGGTCCACGCCGGGAGCTGGTTGGCGGTGAGCTTGCTCGAGCCCGGGGGACGGGTGGCGATCGCAGCTGACATCAGTTCGCTCCGGAGAACTCT
>DASQVF010000107.1:0-3951 GCA_035640915.1 Propionibacteriaceae bacterium | reverse complement strand
GAGCTGGTGGTGCACGGCCACGGCGGTCGAGGGCTCGAGGTAGGCCCGGGACACCGACGTGTTGATCATGACCCCGATCTGCTCCGGGGTGATGCCGGCCTCGGCCAGTGCCTTGGCTCCGGCCATCGCCGCCGCGTCGGCGAACGACACGTCCTCCGGCCACCACCGGCGCTCACGGACGCCGGCCAGCTCCTCGAGCATGCCGGGCCGCAGGCCGACCCGCTCGTAGGTCTCGCTCAGCCGCTCGTCGAAGCTGCGGGAGCTCACCACCATCGGCGCCTCGACCGCACCGACCGACAGGACGGCAGTGTTGGCAAGTCGGTAGGACGCGTTGCCGCTCATCTTCACCCCTCAACCCTTGGGTTTACGTCGTAAACCGCGGCCTGGGCCGCATCGTGTCACTATCCCATAACGCCCCAAGTCACCCGAGATGACGACGATCCGCGCTGTCCGGTCCCGCTCGGGTGGATGTCGCTCCGGCACCGTCGCGGTACGGGCCGGTTCGCGTCAGTGCCCGGGTGTGGCGACCAGCGACCGCACCGCCCGGCCGATCGGCACCGGCGGGCGGCCGGACAGGATCCGGAGCTGGTCGGTCCGTCGTGACTGTGCCGCGTAGAACCGGGCGATGAGGTCGGGGTTGAGCCGGTAGAAGCGCTCGAGGACCAGGTAGCGGCGGTCCGGCTCGGCGGCCCGGAACAGCATGGTGTCCAGGGCCCGGTAGAAGCCGCGACCGGCCCATGCCTGTGTGGCGTGGCCGGAGGTCAGCTCGACCAGGGCGGGATGGCTGAGGTCGGGCGCGGCGGCGATCCGGGTGGCCAGCCGGACGGCATCGGGCAGGGAGTAGCCGGTGGTCGGGTGGAACAGGCCCGCGCGCATCCCCGCCTTGGCCAGGTCGCTGCCGGTGGAGCGCCAGTACGCCGGAAAGTCGCCGCCGATCACCACGGGCAGCACCCCGCTCTCCAGCCGGGACTCCCCCATCACCCGCCAACCGCGCCGGTCGGCGTAACCGGCGATCTCGCTTCGCAGCCGGGCCTGGTCCAGCGCCGGGGTGTCGCTGTAGTAGGTGTCCTCGACGAAAATCTCGTGCGGACCGAAGGGCAGCAGGTAGACGAACCGGAAGCCGTCGGTCTGAGCCACGGTCGCGTCCATCACCATCGGACGGACGACCCCGTGCGGGGCGTCGGTGTGCAACGTCTGGCCGACGAACTTCTGCCAGCCCAAGTCGAGCGTGCTGGCGTCCCCCGGCCCGCGGGCGTCCAGGACCGCCTTGGCGGCGATCGTCCGGCCGTCGGCCAGCTCCACCCGGTCCGGCCGGGCGGCGGCCACCCGAGCCGGGACGAAGGCGGCGGGCGGCACCCGTTCGGCCAGTACGGCGGCGAACCGCTCGGAGGTGATGCTGCGGTACGGCGCCGCCAGGGTGCGCCGGTGACCGGGGAAGGCCACGTCGTAGCTCGCCCACCGGTAGCTGATCAGGGGCGCGACCAGCCACTCGTCCGCCGGGTCGACGTCCCGGGCGAAGGAGGACCAGACGTGGTTGCCGCCGATCGCGCCCTCCTCCACCACGGCCAGCCGCAGCTCGGGGCGGCGCAGGGTCAGGGCGAGGGCGACCAGGCCGCCGGCCAGTCCGCCGCCGAGGACGGCGAGGTCGACCTCAGCGTCGGCCACGCCGGGCCCGGAGGTAGTCGGAGACGACATACTCCCCCAGCCGGCCGATGTCCGGGGTGAAGACGCGACCGCCCGCCCGCCGGGCCATCGCGTCGACGAACCGCGCCAGTCCCGGGTCCTCGCCCAGCATGAAGGTGTTGATCGTGGCACCGTACCGGCTCAGCTCGTCCACCTGGGCGATGGTGGCCCGCACCGTCTCCGGGGTGGTCGGCCAGGCGAAGGCGGCGTGCCCCTCGCCGGTCAGGTGCGCGGTCGGCTCCCCGTCCGTGACGACCAGGACCACCGGCTCGGCGTCGGGATGGCGACGCAGGTGACGGCCGGCGAGCAGCAGCGCGTGCTGGAGGTTGGTGCCCTGCACCCACTCGGGCTCGGCTTGGGCCAGCTGCACCGGGGTGAGCCGACGGGCCAGCCGATGGAACCCGACGACCTGCAGCGCGTCCTGCCGGAACCGCGTCTCGATCAGGTGGTTGAGGGCCAGTGCGGTCTGCTTCATCGGCCCCCAGCGGCCGTCCTGGACCATCGAGAAGGACAGGTCGACGCACAGCGCCACCGCCGCCGAGGTGCGCCGCTCGGTCTCGGTGACCTCGAAGTCCTCGACGTCCAGGGTCACCCCGGTCGGGCTGAGCCCGCTGCGGCGCAGTGCGTTGGCAACCGTCCGGGGAGCGTCGATCGGCAGCTCGTCGCCGAACACCCACTGCCGGGTCAGTCCCGTCGGCTCGTCGGCCGCGCCGGTCCGGCGGTCGTCGTGGTCGCCATGACCCGCCGCGGCGAGCTGGGCGAACACCCGGCGCAGCGCGGTCTGACCCAGTCGGCGTACGGCGCGGGGGGTCAGCCGAAGCCCGTCCTCGCCCCGACTGAGGTAGCCCTGCTGCTCGAGCTCCCGCTCCAGGTCGCGTAACGCCCGAAAGTCACGGGCCGCCTCCGCACCCAACCGCTGCTCCAGCAGATCCACGTCGACGTCGTCGAGGGTGGAACCTGCGTCGCTCTGGCTCAGCTGGGCCTGCAGGGCCTCCAGGTCGGCGAGCTCGGCCACCGCCTGGACCGAGTCGCTGTAGCCCAGCGACTCCCCGCCGGGCCGCATGCCGGACGGCGACTCCCGGTCCATCCCGGGCCGCAGCGCCCGCAGGTTGTCGCTCAGCTGAGCCATCTGCGCCGCGAGGTCGGCATCCCCCATGGCCTGGCTCATCAGCTGGCCGAGCTGCTCGCGCTGCTCGGGGCTGAGCGAGGCCAGCATCCGCTGGGCGGCGGCCTGCCGTCGGGCCAGCGCGTCGATCAGCTCCTCGACGTTCTCCGGCTGCTCCGGGAAGAGCTCGCCGTGCTTGGCCATGAAGTCGCGGAACAGGTCGGTGGTGTCCTCGTTGCGGGCGTGCGCAGCCAGCAGGTTGTTGAGGTCGGCCAGCATGTCCTTGACCCGTTGCATCGCCTCGGGGTCGGGCGACTCCAACGCCTGCTTCATCCCCGAGAACTGGGCGTCCAGCACCTCCCGACGCAGCATCTCCAGGATCGACTGGTACGTGGCCCGGGCCTCGTCGGACTGCCACTGGTACGGCTCCAAGGCGCGTACGGCCCCGGCCACGTCGTCGGGGATGGTGTCCAGCTCCATCTCCGCGAAGCGGGCGTCGTCGCCCTCGGTGCCGGCCAGGGTCTCCCGCTCGGCAGCCAGGGCCTGGTCAAGCGCGGCCCGGACCTGGTCGAGGGTGCCGCCGAGGTCGCCGCGCCGCCGGGCCTCCGCCCGCAACCGGCGGATCCGCTCGGCCAGCCGGTCCAGACCGCCCCGGCCGTCCAGGCCGCGCTGCAGCAGCTCGCGCAGCGAGTCCCGCAGGCTGCCGGCCGAGAGCAGGTCGGCGCCGATCTTGTCCACCGCCGCCCGGACGTCGTACGGCGGTGCCAGCGGGTCCGGACCGCCTCGCCAGGACCCATAGCGATACCGGCCGTGCGGATTCGGCGGCTCGAAGCGCTCGGCGCTCATCGGCACTGTCCAGGACGGCGGGCCGGGACTGGGTCGGACATGAGGTGCTCTCCCTGCTCGAGCGGGAACTGGAGTTCATCCTGCCCCTTGACGCCAACCCCTATCGGCTACCTCTTCGACCAGCCTGACCGGGGACACCTGGATCTGCGCGCAGCGGAGTCCAAGGGGTCGCCCTTGCTCTAGATCACGCAGCGCCGTAGACGGTCCGACCGCCCACGGACTCCTTCTCGACCCGCCGGGTCAGGTGCAGGCCCTCCAGCACGAACTCGGCGGCGGCCGCCACCTGTCCGCGGCCGGCGGCGTCGTCGTAGCCCAGC
>DASQVF010000106.1:0-2289 GCA_035640915.1 Propionibacteriaceae bacterium | reverse complement strand
GAGAACCTCGGCGGCCATCCGGACGGTGGTCAGCGGAGTCCGCAGCTCGTGGGACACGTCGGAGACGAACCGCTGCTGGACCGCGGACAGCTCCTCCAGGGTGGTGATCTGCTTCTCCAGCTCCGAGGCCATGTAGTTCATCGAGGCGGCCAGCCGGGCCAGGTCGTCCTGACCGCGGACCGGCATCCGGTCACCCAGGTTGCCCGAGGCGATGCTCTCGGCCGTCTGCCGGGCCGCGCGGACCGGCGTCACCACCTGCCGGCTGACCAGAGCGGCGATGAAGGTCAGCAGGATCACCAGGATCACCCCGGTGGAGATGACCGCGTACCGGAGCACCTCGAGGGTGTCCACCTCCTGAGCCAGGGAGAACACCAGGTAGATCTGGTAGCGATCCGTGCCCGGCAGGGTCAGCGAGGATCCCGCGGCCAGTCCGGGCACGGACTCGCGGTCGCCGGTGTAGCTGATCTGGGTCGGGGTGATGAGCAGGTCGTTGCTCTGCTCCACCTCGCGCTGCAGGTCCGGTGGGACGCTGGCGATGGTGGCCTCACCCGCGGTGATCGTCTGGCCCCGCGCCCGGAGGATGACCTCGAACTGCTGGCTCCCGCCCCGGGTGGCGAACTGGGTCGCCAGCTCGATCAACCGGCGGTCGACGTCGACCTCACCGGTCTGGTCGGCGGCGTTGAGCTGCTGCTGCGCGTCGTTGACCACCTGGCGGGCCACGCTCTTGGCGGCCTCGGTCTTGCCCTCGATCACCCCGATCGTGGCCTGCTGCATGAGCAGGAAGCCGCCGAGCACCAGCACCAGGACCGAGGCCAGGAAGACCGTCAACACCACCCGCAGCGGCAGCGAGCGCCACCACCACAGGAGGGGGACCTTCAGCCAGCCGGGTCGGACCATGTGGGTTGTCCGGACTACACCGGCTGCGGCTCGCCGGCCTTGTAGCCGATGCCGCGAACGGTGACCACGATCTCGGGATGCTCGGGGTCACGCTCGATCTTCGAGCGGAGGCGCTGGACGTGGACGTTGACAAGCCGCGTGTCGGCGGCGTGCCGGTAGCCCCAGACCTGCTCGAGCAGAACCTCCCGGCTGAACACCTGCCAGGGCCGGCGGGCCAACGCCAGCAGCAGGTCGAACTCGAGCGGAGTGAGCTGGATGGGGACGCCGTCGCGCTTGACCGAGTGGCCGTCGACGCTGATCGACAGGTCCCCGATCCGTAGCGTCTCCGCGTCAGTCTCGTCAGCCGTCGGCGAACGCCGCAGCCGGGTCTTGATCCGGGCCACCAGCTCCTTGGCCTTGAACGGCTTGGCGACGTAGTCGTCGGCGCCGGCCTCCAGCCCCTCGACCACGTCGATCGTGTCGGTCTTCGCCGTCAGCATCACGATGGGCACCCCCGACTCCGCGCGGATGTCGCGGCACACGTCGACGCCGTCGCGGCCCGGCAGCATCAGGTCCAGCAGCACCAGGTCCGGCTTGGCGTCCTTGAACGCCGCCAGTGCCTTGTCCCCATGAGCGCACCACACCGGTTCGAAGCCCTCGTTGCGCAGGACGATCGAGAGCATCTCAGCCAGGGCGGCGTCGTCGTCGACCACCAAAACCCGGCTCCGTGCGCCCCCCGCCTTGGCCGTCTCCGTCACCTGTTCCCCTTCGCCGCCTTCCGTGCTAGTCGCGCAGGTAATCCTATGCGTTCTCGCCGCACCGCCCGACCCATCGAGGCGTGCGTCGGTAGGTCTCCTCGATGCTGCCGCACGGCGGACCCGTCGACCCGAGACGTGACCGGGCCGGCCACCTCCGGCACCCGGATGCGCGCACTCAGTTCAGGTCGGGGTCCTCGAGCCAGGTGGAGAACACGGCCAGCGGGCTCCGCTGGCGCCGCAGCACCCGACGCCACAGGTCGAGCGGCTCGTCGCCGAACACGTCGGCGTAGTCGGCGTCGACGACGTGCCACATGCCCATCGCGATCTCCTCCTGCAGCTGGCCGGCCGCCCACCCCGAGTAGCCGGCGAAGATGCGCAGGTCCCGGTAGGCGCCGGTGACGATCTCGATCGGGGTGTCCAGGTGCAGCAGGCCGATACCGTCGAACAGCCGGCGCCAGCCGGGAGGCTCCTCGTCGACGGTTGCGACGCTGGCGAGGCAGATGGCGCCGTTGGGCGAGACCGGGCCACCGTGGAACAGCAGCTGCGGCCGGGACACGGCGGCCACCCAGTCCGGCAGCACCGCGTCCAGCCGGGTCTGGGAGATCTCGTTCAGGATGACCCCGAGCGCTCCGTCCGCGTCGTTGTCCAGGACCAG
>DASQVF010000105.1:0-5978 GCA_035640915.1 Propionibacteriaceae bacterium | reverse complement strand
TCCGGCGACTTGTTGAGTAGCTGCGCCACCAGTGCGTCGAGCGCCGGGTCGATTCCGGGACGACGCTCGCGAATGGGCGGCGGTCTCGTACTCACATGCTGGTGGGCGTACGCCAGTGGGTGCTCCCCGTCGAAGGGCGGTCGGCCGGTCAGCATCGTCGTCATGACGCAGCCCAGCGCATAGAGGTCGCTGCGCTCGTCGGCCGGGCGCCCCTGAAGCTGCTCAGGGGACAGATAGGGCGGGCTGCCGATGACCACGTTGGTCGCCGTCAGCCGGGCCGCGGCCGTCTGGGCCAGATACGCGATGCCGAAGTCGACGATCTTGAGCGTGCCCCGAGCGTCGAACATCAGGTTCGACGGCTTGATGTCTCGGTGTACGACCCCCGCCTGGTGGGCGGCGGCCAGGCCGGAAGCAATCTGTGCGGTCAGGGCGACGACCTCACGCTCCGGCAGCGGCCCACGCTGGGCCACATAGCCCGCCAGAGTGAGCCCCGGCAACAGCTCCATCACCAAGAAGGCCCTGTCCCAGTCGGTATCGCTGTCGAAGATCGTCACGACGTTGGGATGTTGGAGCGCCGCCGCAGTCCGCGCCTCCCGAACGAACCGGTCGAACGCAGCGCGGTCACCATCCGGATCGAACTTCTGCACCTTGACGGCCACGTCTCGGCCGAGCACCGTGTCGTGCGCTGCCCAGACCTGACCCATCCCTCCTGCCCCGATCGACCGATCCAGCCGGTAGCGCCCCCCGAGCAGGCTGCCCGTATCCACGCCCACATCCTGCCCTCGATCCGACGCCCTTCGGTCGCGCGTGCCGGTGCTCGGCGTAACGTTCCTGCTCCTGCTGGTGCCCCCTCGCTGGATCCGAGCTCTGGGTGTTCTGATGAATGGTCCTTACGCTTGGAGGCATGGACCCCACCGGGGCTGGACGGTTACGCGGATTCCGCGCGTCGAGCTCCGATGTGGGCGGGCTCAGCGCATCACCTGCTGCGGACCAGTCCGACTCGCCGGAGTCGGTGCAGCCCTCCGAGCCGGCGAGGCGCGGCGTCGGCTGGCGTTGGATGCTGGCGATGGCCGGTGCTCTGGTCCTCGCCATGGTGGTCATCGCGGCACTGGCCTTCAAACTCGGCACCACATCGGCCGCGTCAACCGACCCCGCCGCTGAGTCGCCGACGCCCGCCCCGACGACAGCAACTCCGCTGCCGGTCCCCGATCTGTTCCGCCAGGTCGCGCCCTCGGTAGTGCTGATCACCACGTCCAAGGGCTCCCTCGGGTCCGGCGCGATCGTCACCGACACCGGCATGGTGCTCACCGCCAACCACGTCGTCTCCGGCGGCGGCAGCATCTCGATCCTGTTCGCCGACGGCACCAAGACGACCGGGACCCTCGCCTCCGCCAACCCCAAGATCGACGTCGCCATGCTGACCCCGGACAAGCTCCCCGAGGTGGTGGTTCCGGCCACCCTCGGTGGTGGCATCACCGTCGGATCGGACGTGGTGGCCATCGGAAACCCGCTTGGGCTACGGGCCAGCACGACGACGGGCATCGTCTCCGGTCTGGGCCGCTCGACCCAGGCCAACGGGGGCTCCCTGGCCGGATTGATCCAGTTCGACGCCGCCGTGAACCCGGGCAGCTCGGGGGGCCCGCTGCTCAACGCCCAGGGGCTCATGGTCGGCGTCGTCGTGTCGATCGCCGATCCGGGTAAGGACGATGCGTTCGCCGGGATCGGCTTCGCCGTGCCGATCGGCGCGGCGCTCGGTGGAGATTCGGGCCAGGGTCCGGGTCGGGGACCGCAGCTGTGAACCGGGACGGTCAGTGAACACGTAGGGCCGATGGAAGGAGGCATCCGGTGACGGAGAACCCGCTCGAGCCGGTGTTGTTCGAGGTCAAACGCACGATCGTCGGACAGGATGTGCTCCTCGAACGCATGGCCATCGCGATGCTGGCCGGTGGCCACCTGCTCGTCGAGGGCGTTCCCGGGCTGGCCAAGACCCTGGCGGTGAAGTCGCTGGCCGGCGCGATCGGTGGACAGTTCCAGCGGATCCAGTTCACTCCCGACCTGGTACCGGCAGACCTGGTCGGGACGAGGGTCTACCACCAGCGGTCCGGGGAGTTCGAGGTGTCGCTGGGGCCGGTGTTCACCAACCTGCTGCTGGCCGACGAGATCAACCGGGCGCCGGCCAAGGTGCAGAGCGCGCTGCTGGAGGTGATGCAGGAGCGGCAGGTCACGATCGGGCGGGAGACCTATCCGGTTCCGGAGCCGTTCCTGGTCATGGCCACCCAGAACCCGATCGAGTCCGACGGCACCTATCCGCTGCCCGAGGCGCAGGTCGACCGATTCATGATGAAGGTCGTCGTGGGATACCCGTCCTCGCCGGAGGAGCACGCGATCGTCGAGCGGTCACTGGGGCCGGCCGGTCCGCCGCAGGTGATGCTGATGCCGCAGGACCTGATCACGATGCGGTCGAGCGTCGAGAAGGTCTACGTCGATCCGGCGATCGTCGACTACGCCGTACGCCTGGTCGCGGCCACCCGATCCCCCGCCGTGGTCGGCCAGGGCGACCTGGAGCGGTACCTGAGCTACGGCGCCAGCCCGCGGGCCACCATCGCGCTCGTCCTCGGCGGCCGGGCGCTGGCGTTTCTCCGCGGCCGCGACTACGTGCTTCCGTACGACGTCGACGAGATCGCACTCGACGTGCTGCGGCACCGGATCGTGCTGTCGTACGAGGCGCTGGCCGACGACCTGGATGCCGACAGCATCCTGACCCGCGTCCTCCGTGCCGTGCCGGTCCCCGAGGTGGCGCTACAGCCATGAGGAGATCAGCAGGGGGGACGATCCCCCTCACCCCCCGCCCGGCCGCACTGTGCCGGACAACAAGACGTGAAGCCGCGGGGCCGGCTGCGACCAGCTCATGATTACCGCCCCCGACCGCCTGCTGCACCGGCTGGAGTGGCGCGTCCTCCGCCGGCTCGACGGGCGGATCTCGGGCGGATATCGCACCCCGCGGCGGGGATCGGGCCTCGACTTCGCCGGGTTGCGGCCGTACGTCGAGGGCGACGACGCCCGGCACATCGACTGGAACGTCACCGCCCGGCTCGACGAACCGCAGGTGCGGGAGTTCAACGAGGACCGCGAGCTGACCACCTGGCTGGTTCTGGACCGATCGGCATCCATGGTGGTCGGCGGTCCGGGCCGCGGGAAGCAGGACGTGCTCGCCGAACTCGCCCTCGTCCTGGCCCGACTGCTCGGTCGCAGCGGCAACCGGGTCGGCGCGGTCCTCTACGACACCGGCCTGGCCCGCATCATCCCGCCGGCCAGTGGACGCAACCAGGCGCTGCGGATCGCCCGGGAGCTGGATCGCGATGCCGGCTCCCGCACGGCCGCGACCACCGATCTCGCGGCGATGCTCCACGCCGTGTCGTCACTGGCCCGACGCTGCCTCGTCGTGGTGATCTCGGATTTCATCGGCACCGGGGAGTGGGAACGTCCGCTCATCCGGCTCGCGCACCGGAACGAGGTCGTCGCCCTGCGGGTCGTCGACGGCGCCGACGACTCGCTCCCCGAGGTCGGCCTGATCGTGGTCGAGGACGCCGAGACCGGCGAGCAGGTCCTCCTCGACTCCAGCGATCCGGGGTTCCACGCCCGGTTCCGCGACGGGGTCGACCAGCGGGAAGCCGGACTTCGCTCCGGCATGCGCCACGCCGGGGTGCCGTTGCACCGGGTGGACACCGGCAGCGACCTGGTGGAGACGCTGCTGGCGGTCATCGCCGAGACCCGCTGGAGGCGCCCATGAGCACCGAGCGTCGGGGAGTGAGGGCCCCGATCCCGCCTGGACGACCAGGCGAGGCACCGCCGTCGGTCGCAACGTGCAGTGCGCGTTGGGGGCGAGCGCGTGGAGGAAGGCGGGATCCGATGGTCCCGAGCGGGTGCGAGGTGCGGGACAGATGACCCTGGCCTCTCCGCTGCTGCTCGTCCTCGGCCTCCTGGTCACCGCGGCGCTGACCGTCGGCGCGGTACGCGCGACCCGGCACCGGTCCGCTGCCCTCGCCGCCGCGGGGGTCTCCGTCACCGGCCGGCGCTCCCGCCCCCTCGGTCTCTGGTTCTCCCTGGCCGGCCTCGTCGTGCTCGCGGTCGCGGTGGCCGGACCGGCCGCTTCGCTCCCCGTCGCGCGAAGTGCCGGCACGGTCATCCTGGCCATGGACGTGTCCAACAGCATGAGTGCCGACGACGTCGCGCCCACTCGACTGGCAGCGGCGCAGCAGGCGGCGCTCGCGTTCATCGACGCTCAGCCCGACACCGTCGACATCGGCGTGGTCGGCTTCGACCAGGGCGCACTGACGACGTCCCTGCCCGGCGCGGATCGCGCCGTCGCCAAGGCGGCGGTCGAGAACCTGCGAACCTCCGGCGGCACCTCCTTGTCGGCGGCCATCCTCGGGTCGCTGAGTGCGATCACCGGCAAGACGGTCACGATCGGCGAGACGGGCCAGCTTCCCGACATCGGCAACTGGAGCTCCGCCACGATCGTGCTGTTCTCCGACGGCGAGGACGCCGGCGGTGGGAACGGCGGTCAGGGTCCCAGCGATGCAACGACCGCTGCCTCGACGGTTGCCCAGAACGCCGGGGTGCACATCGAGACGGTCGGCGTAGGGACGGCGTCCGGGGCGAACGTCGAGGTCGACGGGTTCCAGCTCCACACGGCGTTGGACACCGACACGTTGAGCGTCATCGCGCAGACCACCGGGGGCCAGTACCACCCGGCCTCCGACGCTGCGCAGCTCGGCGGTGTCGCGTCCACGATCGACCTCCGGCTGACCGTGGCCAAGCAGGATGTGCCCCTGGCTGGCGGGTTCATCGCCGCCGCCCTCCCGCTGCTGGCGGCCGGTGCGCTGCTCACCGTCGCGGGGACGGGACGGCTCGTGTGATGACGTTCAGCTGGCCGTGGGCGCTGTTGTCGCTGCTGATCATCCCGATGGTGTGCGGCGCCGCCTGGCTGCTGCGGCGGCGCCGGCGGCGTGCGGCGGTGCGGGTGACCTCGATCGCTCTGGTGCGGGCTGCCCTGCCGAGCCGCGGCCGATGGATCCGCCTGCTTCCCACCCTGTTGCTGCTGCTCGGCTTCGCCACGCTGGGCATCGGGGCGGCGCGGCCCCAGGCGAGCGTGCCCGTGGCGTCCAACTCCACAACCATCATGCTGGCGATGGACGTGTCGGGATCGATGTGCGCCACCGACGTGGAACCCAACCGGCTCACGGTTGCTCAGGAGGCGGCGGTCGCGTTCATCCAGTCCCAGGGCGGCGGTACCAGGATCGGGCTGGTCGCCTTCGCTGGTGTCGCCGGCCTGCAGGTCCCGCCCACTACCGACCAGGACGCGCTGATCGAGGCGATCGACAACTTCTCCACCGCGCGCGGCACGGCGATCGGGTCCGCGATCCTCACCTCGATCGACGGCATCGCGGCGATCAACCCCACCGTGGCGCCCTCCGGCGTCGATGCGGAAGCGGCACAGCGGTCCGGCTACGCGCCGGACGTGATCGTGGTGCTGACCGACGGCGCGAACACTCAGGGAATCGAGCCGGAGACGGCGGCCGAGGCCGCCGCCGTTCGCGGAGTCCGGGTGTTCACCATCGGGTTCGGCACCACCACGCCCACCCGAATGGCCTGCACGGGGCAGCAGGCCGGGGGTTGGGCCGGCGGCGGTGGTGGCGGAGGCGGCGGCGGGTGGGGCGGTGGTCGCGGTGGGCGCAGTCCGCTGGTCATCGACGAGGAGAGCCTGCGGACCGTCGCCGAGACCACCGGGGGGCAGTACTACCGGGCCGAGAGCGCCGTCCAGCTGCAGGACGCGCTGGGCGACCTGCCCAGCCACGTCACGGTCGTGAAGAAGCAGGTCGACGTCGCATCGTGGTTCGCCGGCGCCGGGGGACTGCTGGTGGCGGTTGCCGTCGGGCTCGCCCTGTGGTGGAACCGGGTGCGCAGACCGCCGACGG
>DASQVF010000104.1:0-3803 GCA_035640915.1 Propionibacteriaceae bacterium | reverse complement strand
CGATGATCTTGTCGAGCTCGCCGCGGTCCAGCCAGACGCCTCGGCACTGCGGGCAGTAGTCGATCTCCACCCCCTGCCGGTCGGTCATCTGCAGGACGGTCTGGTCAACGGGACACTGCATGATCCGAACGGTACCTGTTTTGGCCCGCTCACTCGGCGGGGACCACCACCAGGTCGTCGAACCCCAGGCCGCGCAACGGGTCCGCGAGGCGCTCCGCGTCGCCGACGACCACCAGGCTGAGGTCGTCGGGCCGAACCAGGGAGGTGTAGGCGGTCGTCGCCGTCTCCGGCGTCACCGAGCGCAGCAGCGCCAGGCTGCGGTCGACGTAGTCATCGGGCAGACCGGCCAGCACCTGGGTGGCGGCCTGGTCCGCGACCCCGTCCGCCGTCGCGTAGCGCAGCGGCGAGACCCCGGTCAGGTAGGCCACCGCCTCGTCGACCTCGCGGGTGGTGAACGGGGTCCCGCTGACGTCGATCAGGTCCTGGGTGATGCTCAGAGCGTCGACCACCACCTCGGTCCGGAAGGAGCCTTGCACCGCGAACGAGCCGCCGACGTGCAGCGGCATGAAGTTCATCCGGACGCCGTAGGTGTAGCCCTTGTCCTCTCGCAGCACCGCGTTGAGCCGGGACAAGAACGCGCCACCCATCGCGTAGCCGGCCACCGTGATGTCGGACCACCGTGGGTCCAGCCGATCGGTGCCGAACCCGCCGTAGCGGATGTCGGCCTGCACCGCACCGGGTCGGTCGACCAGGATCAGTCGACGGCTGTTCGGGCTCGGCGCCTGCGTCGGCACAGCCTGCTGGTGGGGGTTCTGCCAGCTACGGAAGCACCGCTCGACCAGCGGCAACGGGTCGGTGGGGAAGTCGCCGGCCAGGATCAACGTGGCCCGGGCCGGACCGAACTGGGCGGCGTGGAAGGCGGCGACAGAGTCCTGGTCCAAGCGAGCGACCGTCTCCGGCTCGCCACCGTTCATCCGGGAGGCCCGGCTCGCCTCGTCGAAGACCGCGGATCGGAAGGCGATGCTCGCGGTCTGGGCGGAGTTGGCCTGCGCCTGCTCGATCTCGGCCAGCCGCAGCTGGACGTGCCGGTTGACGTCCCGGGCGCCCAGGGTGGGCTCACGGACCGCCTCGGCGAACAACTGCAGCGCCGGTTCCAGGTTGGAGGCCGGTACGTCGAGCACGGCCTGCAGCCCGGCCAGCGACAGCTCGACGCCGAAGCCGGCTCCCTCGGTCTCCAGCAGCTCGGCGAACTCCTCGCCATCGTGCGCACGTGTGCCCTCGTCGAGCACCCTGGCGCAGATGGTTGCCACACCCTCGCGGTCCGGATCCTCGGCGTTGAGCGGGATGTCGAGCACGAGGTTCGCCGAGATCACGTGCTGGCCCGGCAACGTGAACACGACCGTGTCGATGCCGTTGTCCAGCCGGGCCCGGGTCGGGGTCGGGAAGCTCCAGACGCCTGGTGGGGCCAGCTCGGGCCGCGGCAGGAAGTCGGGCGCGTGCCCGTGTGTTGTCGTGCGCGCCGCGGGGGGTTCAAGGGGGGTCGTCCCCCCTTGCTCATAATCCGGCGCGCGCTTTGCTTGCTCGGTCATCGAACCTCCCGCCGGTAGATCAGAGTGGCCCGCTGGTCGGGGGTGAACCAGCGCTCCAGGGCGGTGGCGATGTCCTCGTCGGTGACCGCGTCGATCTCGGCCAGCCGCGTGTTGACCAGGTTCGGGTCACCGTGGAGCGTGGCGTACTCGCCGAAGGCGTCGGCCCTCGAGTCCACCCGGACCAGCTCGTGCAGCCAGTGCCGCGCGTACTGGGCCTTGGCCCGGCGTAGTTCGCGCTCGGTGGGCGGCTCGCTGCGGAGCCGCCCGACCTCGCGGGACAGGTCTTCCTCCAGCTGCTCTATCGGTACGCCGTCCCGGGCCCGCGCGTACACGATCCCTGACGAGTTGCCGCCGATCAGTCCGAGCGTGGTTGCGCTGGCGACCTCGGCCCGCTCCGTGCTCCGCACCAGGGTCTTGTGCAGCCGCGAGGTCTGCCCCTGGCCCAGCACGCTGAAGGCCAGATCGACGGCGTCGTACTCGCGGGTGCCCCGCTGGGGCAGTCGCCAGGCCAGGTAGACCGCCTCGGCCGGCACGACGCCAAAGGCCTCGCCGCGTTCGGTGCCGCTCAGCGGCCCCAGCGGCTCGGCCGGCCGCTTCGCCGGTTTCGGCCCGCCGTCGAGCCGGCCGAAGTAGCGCTCGACCCGAGTGAAGGCGTCGTCGGGCTCGACGTCGCCGACCACGGAGAGCACGGCGTTGCTCGGCCGGTAGTGGGTGCGGAAGAACGACTGCACGTCGGCCAGCGTCGCGGCGTTCAGATCGTCCATCGACCCGATCGTGGTGTGTCCGTACGGGTGGTCGGGCGGAAAGGTCAGTGCGTTGAGCAGCTCCATCGCGTCGCCGTAGGGCACGTTGTCGTAGCGCTGCCTCCGCTCCTCCTTGACCACCTCGCGCTGGTTGTCCAGGCTCTCCTGGGTCAGGGCGTCCAGCAGCGTGCCCAGCCGGTCGGCCTCCAGCCACAGAGCGAGATCGAGCCCGCCGGTGGGCAGGGTCTGGAAGTAGTTGGTCCTGTCGAACCAGGTCGTGGCATTGACCGACGCCCCCGCCGCCTGGAGCAGGGCGATGTGCTGGCCGGAGGGGACGTGGGCCGAGCCCTGAAACATGATGTGCTCGAACAGGTGGGCGAACCCGGTGCGGCCCGGCTCCTCATCCCGTGACCCGACGTCGTACCAGAGGTTCACCGCGACCGACGGCGCTCCGTGGTCGGGGCTGGCGATCACCCGGAGCCCGTTACCCAGGCGGCGCTCGACGATCGGGTAGTCGACGGTGATCGCCGGGGCCGCGTTCATGGGGCCCATCACAGCACATTCGCGCAACGGCAAGCGGTGGCCCAGTAGGTTCGAATCATGCTGATCGCCGAGGAGTACCTGCTACTCGCGCTCGACGAAAAGAGCGGGAAGCCGCGGGTCGGCAGTGACGTGCTCGGGCCCGCCCTGGGCGGGGCACTGGTGACCGAGCTGGCCCTGCGGGAGCGGGTCGGGGTGACTCCGCACGAGGCCGGCTGGAACAAGCGGGGGCGGGTGACGATCATCAACACCACCCCGACCGACGACCCGGAGCTGGACGCGGCGCTGGCCAAGCTGGTCGAGAACGAGGGCCGGAAGGTCAAGGACCTGCTGAGCGAGTACTCGACCAAGAAGCGCCGGCTCAGCCACGGCGTACGGGAGCGGCTGCTGGACCGGCTGGCCGCGTCCGGCGCGCTGGTCAGGACCGAGGACACGGTCCTCGGCTTCATTCCGCGGACCACGTGGCCGGCCGGCGACTCCCGACGAGAGGACGACGTACGCCGTCGGCTGCAGGCCGCGCTGGTCGACGGCACCACGCCCACCGAGCGGACCGTGGCACTGATCGCGCTGCTGCAGGTCACCGGGCTGCTGACCAAGGTGGTGACCACCGAGAACAAGCGCGCCCTCAAGGCGAAGGCGAAGGAGCTGACCGACGGCGACTGGGCGGCCAAGGCCGTGAAGGACGCCATCCAGGAGGCCGCGGCCGCGACCATGTCCGCGATCGGCGCGGCCTCGGCGGCGACGGCCGGCTCCTCGTAGGCGACTTCCTCACTGGGACCCTGACCGGAGAGCGATCCCACGGCCCCGCTCGCCGCAGCCCTGGCCCCGGCGGCCGGCCTCAACCAAGGCACCACCGAACGCTGATCGGGGCACGGGGCAGGGCTGGGCCGGCTAAGACGCTTGAATCGGAACCGGAGAACCAACCGGCGGG
>DASQVF010000103.1:0-6342 GCA_035640915.1 Propionibacteriaceae bacterium | reverse complement strand
CCATGCTGGCGGCGGCGTTCGCGCCGGAGCCGGTGATCGTGCGGATGAGCGACTTCAAGTCCAACGAGTACGCCAACCTGGTCGGCGGCGAGCGGTACGAGCCGCACGAGGAGAACCCGATGATCGGCTACCGCGGCGCCTCACGGTACCTGTCGCCCGACTTCGCGGACTGCTTCGCCATGGAGTGCGAGGCGCTGCGCTACGTCCGCGACGAGATGGGGCTCACGAATGTCCGGATCATGATCCCGTTCGTCCGCACCCTGACCGAGGCCGAGGGCGTCATCGCGCTGCTGGCCGAGCACGGGCTGAAGCGCGGGGAGAACGACCTGCAGGTGGTGATGATGTGCGAGGTGCCGTCCAACGCCGTCCTCGCCGATGAGTTCCTCGACCACTTCGACGGGTTCTCCATCGGCTCCAACGACATGACCCAGCTGACCCTCGGCCTGGACCGGGACTCGGCACTGGTGGCGGCCGGCTTCGACGAACGCGACCCCGCCGTGAAGCACATGCTCAGCCTGGCCATCGCTGCCTGCAAGGCCCGCGGCAAGTACGTCGGCATCTGCGGCCAGGGTCCCAGCGACCATCCCGATCTGGCCCAGTGGCTGCTCGAGGAGGGCATCGAGTCGATGTCGCTGAACCCGGACACCGTCGTCGACACCTGGCTGGCCCTGGCGCGCCGCTGATCTGTGTGGTCGGTCCACGTGGACCCGGCCTGACGCCCCGGTCCGCCGCGGAGGACGAGCGAGCGGGGCCGCCAAGTAGGGTCAGGTGAGTGGACGACTTGAGCCTGGCCGCCGACCTCGCGCGGGAGGCGGGACAGCTGGCAGCGTCCATGCTCGCCGACGGGCTGGAGACGGAGTACAAGACCTCGGTCTCCGACGTGGTGTCGGCGGCGGACCATGCGGCGGAGGAGATGATCACCTCCCGGCTGGCCGAGCACCGGCCCGACGACGGAATCGTGGGTGAGGAGGGTGCCCGCCGTCCCGGACGCGAGCGGACCTGGTACGTCGACCCCGTCGACGGAACCTACAACTTCCTCTCCCGCCTGCCCTACTGGTGCTCCGCGGTCGGGCTGGCCGACGCCGACGGGCCGTTGGTGGGTGCGGTCTACTTCCCGCCCCGGGACGAGCTCTGGGTCGGCGGTCGAGACGCCCCCACGACGCTCAACGGCGTTCCCCTGGCCGAGCTGGCCGACCGTCCGCTGGCCGACGTCTCGGTGGCGACACACTCCAATCCGCGCCTCCTGGCCGACGGCGGCCGGTTCTCCTCCTGGCGCGCCGTCACCGCAGGGGCCGCCACCGTGCGGATGCTGGGCTCAGCCTCGGTCGACCTGGCCGGGGTGGCCAGCGGCCGGCTCGGCATCTTCCTGCAGGCCAACCTCAACCCCTGGGACTGGGTGCCTGGCGCCGCGCTGGTGATGGGCGCCGGCGGGATCGCCGAGGAGTTTCCGGTCGACGGCGTCCGCTGGCAGATCGCCGGCAACCGCCAGTCAGTCGCCGACGCGGCGGCGGCACTGGGACGCTAGGCCCCGGCTCCCTCCTGCGCCACGCCGGCCACCGCCGTCGGGTCGCCGAGGTGGTAGCGGTCGAAGGCCTCGCGGGCGGCATTCGCGTCGTAGGCGCCCTCCCGGGCGAGGCTCTGCAGCGTGGCCACCACGATCGACTCGGCGTCGACCAGGAAGTAGCGACGAGCCGCCGCCCGGGTGTCGGCGAAGCCGAACCCGTCGGTGCCCAGCGAGGACCAGGACTGCTGCACCCACGGCGCGATCTGGTCCTGCACCGCCCGCATGTAGTCACTGACCGCGACCACCGGACCCTGCGCACCGTGCAGGGCGTGGGTGAGGTAGGGCCAGCGGCGCTCCTCGCCCGGGTGGGTCAGGTTCCAGTGCTCGACCTCCACGGCTTCCCGGCGCAGCTCGTTCCAGGAGGTCACCGACCAGACATCGGCCGCCACGCCCCACTCGTCGGCCAGCATCCGCTGAGCCTTCAGCGCGGCGGTCATCGCCACCCCGGAGGCCAGCACCTGGGCCCGCGGCCGGTCGCCGTCGAGGCTCGAGTACGCGTAGCGGTACATGCCCTTCAGCAGGCCCTCGACGTCCAGGTGGTCCGGCGCCCCCGGCTGCAGCACCGGCTCGTTGTAGACGGTCAGGTAGTAGATCAGGTCCTCACCGTCGGGGTGGTCGGGGTCCTCGTGACCGTACATCCGGCGCAGGCCGTCCTTGACGATGTGCCCGATCTCGTACGCGAACGCCGGGTCGTAGTGCACGACCGCCGGGTTGGTGCTGGCCATCAGCGGGGAGTGCCCGTCGGCGTGCTGCAAGCCCTCGCCGGTCAGCGTGGTCCGGCCGGCCGTGGCGCCGATCAGGAAGCCGCGGGCCAGCTGGTCGGCCATGGCCCACATGAAGTCGCCGGTGCGCTGGAAGCCGAACATCGAGTAGAAGATGTAGACCGGGATCATCGGCTCGCTGTGCATCGCGTACGCCGCGCCGGCGGCGATCGTCGACCCCATCGCGCCGGCCTCGGAGATGCCCTCGTGCAGCAGCTGGCCCTTCTCCGACTCCTTCCAGGACAGCAGCAGCTTGCGGTCCACCGACTCGTAGGTCTGGCCGTGCGGTGAGTAGATCTTGGCCGTCGGGAACATCGAGTCCATGCCGAAGGTGCGGAACTCGTCCGGCGCGATCGGCACGAGCCGGTGCCCGATCTCCTTGTCCCGCATCAGATCGCGGAGCAGCCGGACGAAGGCCTGCGTGGTGGCCACCTTGGTCTTCTCGCCGGCCGGCTCCATCAGCGGCGCGTACGCCTCGTCCCCGGGGAGCTTGATGATCGTCGGCTTGACCCGCCGCTCGGGCAGGTAGCCGCCGAGGGCCCGGCGCCGCTCCTGCAGGTACTGGATCTCCTCGTTGTCCTGGCCCGGGTGGTAGTAGGGCGGGTTGTACGCGTCCTCGAGCTGGCTGTCCGGGATCTCGAGGTAGAGCCGGTCGCGGAACGCCTTGAGGTCGTTGACCGTCAGCTTCTTCATCTGGTGGGTGGCGTTCTTGCCCTCCAGCGCGTCGATGGTCCAGCCCTTGACGGTCTGGGCGAGGATCACCGTCGGCTGCCCGACGTGCTCGCTGGCCGCCTTGAACGCCGCGTACACCTTGCGGTAGTCGTGGCCGCCCCGGGAGAGGACCTTAATCTCCTCGTCGCTCATGTTGGCGACCATCTTCTGCAGCCGCGGATCGGCGAAGAAGTTGTTGCGGATGTAGGCGCCGTCCTCGACCAGGTAGGTCTGGAACTGCCCGTCCGGGGTGGTGTTCATCTTGTTGACCAGCGCACCCGACTTGTCGGCCGCCAGCAGCGGGTCCCAGTCCCGGCCCCACAGCACCTTGATCACCCGCCAGCCGGCGCCGAGGAAGATCGACTCCAGCTCCTGGACGATCTTGCCGTTGCCGCGGACCGGGCCGTCGAGCTGCTGCAGGTTGCAGTTGATCACCCAGGTGAGGTTGTCCAGCTCCTCGCGAGCGGCCAGCCCGATGGCGCCCAGCGACTCCGGCTCACCCATCTCGCCGTCGCCGAGGAAGGCCCAGACGCGCTGCTGTGAGGTGTCCTTGATGCCGCGGTTCTGCAGGTAGCGGTTGAACCGGGCCTGGTAGATCGAGTTGATCCCGGTCAGGCCCATGGAGACGGTCGGGAACTCCCAGAAGGTCGGCATCAGCCGCGGGTGGGGATAGGACGACAGGCCGTTGCCCTGGCCGCGCGACACCTCCTGCCGGAAGCCGTCGAGGTGGTCGGCGGTCAGCCGGCCCTCGAGGTAGGCCCGCGCGTAGATGCCGGGCGAGGCGTGGCCCTGGATGAACACGTGGTCGCCGCCGCCGGGGTGGTCCTTGCCGCGGAAGAAGTGGTTGAAGCCGACCTCGTACAGGCTGGCCGCGCTCTGGTAGGTGGCGATGTGGCCGCCGACCTCGAGACCCTTCCGGTTGGCCTTGCTGACCATGACGGCGGCGTTCCAGCGGATGTAGGCGCGGATCCGCCGCTCGATGTGCTCGTCGCCCGGGAACCAGGGCTCCGACTCCGGCGGGATGGTGTTGATGTAGTCGCTGCTGCGCAACGCGGGCAGGCCGACCTGGTGCTCCCGGGCCCGGGCCAGCAGCTGCAGCATGATGAACCGCGCCCGGTGCTTTCCCCGGTCGTCCAGCAACCCGTCCAGGGACTCCAGCCAGTCGGCTGTCTCCTCGGGGTCGATGTCCGGCACCTGGCTCGGCAGGCCTTCGGCAGTGATGGCTGGACGGGGTCCCGGCGTAGCCATGCAACACCTCCTCATAGATCGGCCAACGGGGGATGTGCCGGCGGCCACGTCGCACTCTCGTGCCTCTCCATCCTGTCACCTGTGCAAATGGAGCGGCAGTGGTGATCGGGCGCCGGCCACAGTGGAGAACCCGCTGGCGTGGGCCAAGATTGTCTGGATGAGGGCCGATGGGGTTACGTGGGCCAGGGACCTCTGGCAGGCTTGCCCCCAAGCGGGTTGGTCTGAGACGAGGACGGCCAGCATTGGCCGCAACGAGTGCGGAGTTGGTAGTTGAGTTCGACAGTAGGTGCGGAGGAGCCGCGGAGCCTCGCGCAGAAGCTGGGACTGTCGCCGGGCCTGGTGGTGCAGGAGCTCGGCTGGGACAACGACGCGGACGACGACGTGCGGATGATCATCGAGGACACGATCGACGGCGAGATGGTCGAGGACGCCGTCGAGGCGGTCGACCTGGTGCTGCTGTGGTGGCGCGACGAGGACGGCGACCTGGCCGATGGCCTGATGGAGGCGCTGACCGACCTGACCGACACCGGCTACATCTGGCTGATGACCCCGAAGGTTGGGCGGAGCGGCTACGTGGACGCCGCCGAGGTGGCCGAGGCGGCGGTCGCCGCCGGCCTGGCCCTGACCACCACCGCCCAGATCTCGGCCAACTGGTCGGCGACCAAGCTGGTCCGCCCGCGGGGCTCGCGTCGGTGACGCCGATCCGGGTGCCGGCCGCTTGACCGCCGTCGGGCAGCCGGCGCCACAGTTCAGCGCTCGCAACCAGCACGGCGAGCAGATGTCGCTGGCCGCTCTGCGGGGGGCACCGGTGGTGGTCCTGTTCTACCCGTGGGCCTTCTCCAGCATCTGCCGCGGCGAACTGGCGGCGGTGCGGGACGACTACGACCGGTTCACGGCCGCCGGCGCCCGGGTGCTCGCGGTGTCCTGCGACTCGATGTTCACCCTGCGCGCATACGCCGACGTCGAGGGCATCGGCTTCGACCTGATCTCCGACCACTGGCCGCACGGGGAGATCGCCCGCGCGTACGGGGTGTTCGACGAGCAGGCCGGCTGCGCGCTGCGGGGGACCTTCGTGGTGGACGCCGACGGCGTCCTCAGCTGGCAGATGGTCAACGGGATCGGAGAGGCGAGGGACCTGGCCGACGTGCTGGATCGGCTGGCTGCATAGTGTGGGTCCGTGCCATTGACCGGAGAGTACGAGCCGAGCAGCGCCGACTGGGTCCGCGAGCAGGTCGAGCGCTACGAGGCGACCGGCGGCCGCGAGGCCAACACCCTGCGAGACACCGGACTGCCGGTGGCGATCTTCACCACCCGCGGCGCCAAGAGCGGCAAGATCCGCAAGTTCGCCCTGATGCGGGTCGAGCACGACGGCGCGTACGCCATGGTGGCCTCGCAGGGCGGTGCCCCCACCCACCCGTCCTGGTATCACAACCTCAAGGCCTACCCGGACCAGCTGATGGTGCAGGACGGGCCGGAGCCGTTCGACGCCGTGGCCCGGGAGCTGGAGGGCGACGAGCGCCAGGAGTGGTGGGACCGGGCCGTTCAGGCGTACCCGCCCTATGCGGAGTACCAGAAACGGACCGAGCGCCTGATCCCGGTGTTCCTGGCCGAGCGGCGTAGCTGATCATCCAAGCAAGGGGGACGACCCCCTTGGACCCCCGCCGCGCGCGCAACAACACACGGGAGCGCGCGTACGACACAAGAGGGACGACCCCCTTGGACCCCCGCAGTGCGCGCAACAACACACGGGAGCGCGCGTACGACACAACGGGGACGACCCCCTTGGACCCCCGCCCCGCGTACGACACCAACGGGGGCGACCCCTGATCTTCGTCAACCTTGCCCGGACTGCGGCGTCCGCGTACGCGCACGAGCACGGGCTGACCGCAACAGGACTCGCACCGAGCTCACGCCGAGATAGCGGGGGACCGCTGCGGCGTAGCCGGTGAACTCACTGCCGAACCTGGCGGTCAACTCCCTCTCCTCGTGCCGGATGTCGCGGTGCACACCGAGCGCCGACACCGGCCAGGTGATCGACATGCCCGGCGATCGGGCGGA
>DASQVF010000102.1:0-4230 GCA_035640915.1 Propionibacteriaceae bacterium | reverse complement strand
ATCCGCCGGGCCACCTTGCGGGATCCCGGCCGGACTGCCGTGACACTGCAGCAGCATCGTCGGATTGCCGAGGAGCTGGAGGCCCGGAACTCCGGGGCGGCGGTCGACGCCATGCGGGAGCACCTGATCGACTCACTGGCGGCCCTGAGGCATGCCCTCGAGCAGGCTGCGGCCGCCGGAAACCGCTGACGCGCCGCCCAGGAACTAGTCGGCGCCTTGATGGTTGCATATCGATTCGTCATCGAATATCCTATCAATCCGGCCGAGGATGCCTGATCGCGGCGAGGACCGGCACTGCCGAGCCGAGGGGAAGAGCGATGATCCTGTCGATCGACCAGGGCACGACCAACACCAAGGCCGTCCTGGTCGACCGGTCCGGTCAGGTCGTCGGGTCCGGTGCCGCCCCGGTGGGACTGTCGTCGCCCCGCCCCGGGTGGGTCGAGCAGGACGCGGACGAGGTCTGGTCCAGTGTGCTGGCCGCCGTGGCGTCCTGTCGTGCGGCGGACCCGGACGCCACGCTGGCCGGGATGACCGTGGCCAACCAGCGGGAGTCGGTGGTGGCCTGGCGGCGCAGCACGGGCGAACCGCTGGGTCCGGTCATCGGCTGGCAGGACCGCCGCACGGCCGCGTGGAGTACGCGGATGGCCACAGCGAAGGCGGACGAGCAGGTTCGGGCGCGAACCGGGTTGCGGATCGACGCCATGTTCTCCGGCCCGAAGTTCCGCTGGCTGCTCGACCAGCTGGACGACGTTCCGACGACCGACGTTTGCCTGGGCACGCTCGACGCCTGGCTGGTCTGGCGGCTGACCGGCGGCCGTTGCTTCGCCGGCGAGGCCGGCAATGCCTCGCGCACCCTGCTGTACGACGTCGTGGACCTGGACTGGTCGCCGGAGCTGTGTGACCTCTTCGGCGTGCCGGTCGAGACGCTGCCCACAGTGCGGCCGTCGAACGGACAGTTCGGGCAGACCTACGATGTGCCCGGACTGGCGAACGGAGTCCCGATCCTCGCCGTCCTGGCCGACTCGCACGCGGCCCTCTACGGTCAGGGCGGGACCACCGTCGGCCTGGCCAAGGCGACGTACGGCACCGGCTCGTCGATCATGACGCCGACTGCCACCTTCTCGGCCGACCGCACTGCGGTGCCGTCCACGCTGGCCTGGCTGACCGACCAGCCGACCTACGCCCGGGAGGGCAACATCCTCTCCTCGGGAGCCACACTCACCTGGATGGCGAAGACCCTCGGACTGCCGGGCGTCGCCGAGCTCACGGCCCTGGCTGCGGAGGTGCCCGACAGTGGCGGAGTGGTGCTGGTTCCGGCTTTCGCGGGGCTGGGCGCACCGTACTGGGACCGGGACGTCCGGGCCGGCCTGTCCGGAATCACCACGACGACGACCCGGGCGCACCTGGCCCGCGCGGCGGTGGACGCGGTGGCCAACCAGATCTGCGACGTGGTGGAGGAGATCGACTCCGACCAGCCGATCAAGGTGCTGCGGGCCGACGGCGGCGCGACAGCGTCGTCGCTGCTGATGCAGACCCAGGCGGACCTGCTGGCCCGCCCGGTGGACGTGGCCGACATCGCCGAGGTCTCGGCCCTGGGTGCGGCCGCACTGGGCTGGTACCGCCTCGGCGTGTCGGTCCCGCCGGTGGCAGCCAGCCGATCCTTCCGGCCGGCCCTCGGGGAGTCGGAGCGACTGGCCCAACGCGAGCGGTGGCGACAAGAAGTTGCCCGCGCCCGGCGGGCGGTGGAGCAAGAATGAATGCTCATTCAGCGCAGGAGGCTTCGTTCGACGTGGTCAGCTACGCCGGCATGGTCAACCGGGCCCAGCCCGACGGGCAGGTGCGGCTGATGACCAAGGTCGCTCAGATGTACCACGAGCAGGGCATCCGGCAGACCGACATCGCGACCACCCTGCACATCTCGCAGGCCAAGGTCTCCCGCCTGCTCAAGCGAGCGGCGGAGGCCGGCATCGTCCGCACCATCGTGGCGGTGTCGCAGGGCGTGCACACCGAGCTCGAACACGCACTGGAGCAGCGCTTCGGCCTGCTCGAGGCGGTGGTTGTCGACGTCGAGGGCAGCGAACCGGAGATCCTGGCCGGCCTCGGCTCGGCCGGCGCGACCTACCTCGAGAACACTCTCACCGGCGGCGAGCGGGTCGGTATCTCCTCCTGGAGCCAGACCCTGCTGGCCGTGGTGGACCGGTTGCGTCCGCTCCGAGTGCCCGGGGCGGAGACGGTGGTCCAGCTGGTCGGTGGCATGGGGGTGCCGGCGGTGCAGACCCAGGCCAACCGGCTGCTGGTCCAGCTGGCCGAGCTGATCGGCGCCAGCCCACGGTTCGCGCCCGCGCCGCTGCTGGTCGGTCGGCGGGGGATCGCCGAGAACCTGCTGGATGACCCGGTGATGGCCGACGTGGCCCGCCAGTGGCGTGACCTGACTCTGGCCCTGGTCGGCATCGGCAGCCTGGAGCCATCCGAGCTGCTACAGCTGAGTGGCAACGCAGTGGACCCGGTCGACCAGCAGTCGCTGCTGGCCCAGGGTGCCGTGGGTGACGTATGCCACCGGTTCTTCCGGGCCGACGGCGAGCTGGTGGCCAGCGACATCGACGCCCGGGTGGTCGGCATCGCCCCGGACGTGTACCGGGCGATCCCGCGCCGCGTCGGCCTGGCCGGTGGGGTGCGGAAGCGCAAGGCCATCTCCGCGGCCATCCGGGGCGGCTGGGTGAATGTCATCGTGACGGACCTGGCCACCGCCCGCGACCTGCTCGCCGGATGAGTGATGTGATGCGCTCCGAGATTGTCGAAGGGCCGGAGGGCGGACTTCGACAGGCTCAGCCCGCATGAGCACTGACATCGCCCGGCAGTGGCGCGAGGTGGAGATCGCGCTGACCGGACCGGCGGCCGACAACCCGTATCTCGATGTCGATCTCTTCGTCGACTTCGTCCACGGGTCCGGTGAGACGGTGACCCGCCCGGCCTTCTGGGACGGCGGCCGGACCTGGCGCGTCCGCTTCGCCTCGCCGCGCGCTGAGGGGGCCTGGACCTGGTCGGTCCGGGGCGACGTGCCGGTGAGTCCCGCTCGCGGGCAGCTGAGGTCGGCCCCTGCGGAGCCGGGAGGCCATTCGGCGTATGCGCACGGTTTCGTGACCGTGCCGCCCGAGGCGCGGGCCGGCCGGCACGCCGACGGCACGCCGTGGCTGGTGGTCGCCGACACCGCTTGGGCCATGCCGTGGCGGGCCGTTGTCGAGGACGTGTCGACCTACGCCGCGGACCGGCGGAGCAAGGGCTTCAACGCCGTGCTGCTGATGACCGTGCAGCCGGACATGCGCGCCACCGGTCCCCGCGGCAGGAACGTCGACGAGGGGTTCGAGGTCGGCTTCACCGACCTGCCCAAGGGCCGGCTGACTCGGCCGGACGTCGAGTACTTCCGGTATTTCGACCGGATCGTCGCTGTCCTGGTCGAGCACGGGCTCACCCCGGTGCTGCAGCCGGTGTTCCACGGCTTCGGCTGGAAGGGCCTGGATGTCGCCGGGCCGGTCGTGCCGCCGGAGGAGTACGCCCGCTACTGCCGCTACCTCGTCGCCCGCTACGGCGCCCGGCCGGCGGTGTATCTGGTGGGCGCGGACGGTGCCGGTACCGAACCGCAGATCGAGGCGGGCGGCCAGGAGGTGCACCGCTGCGACGCGTACGGGCAACCGACCGGAATCCACTACCGGCCGCACTCGATGGCAAACGCGCACCAGGCGGCGGAGTGGCTGGACTTCCAGTGGTGCCAGACCGGTCACCAGGGTGATCACGTGCCCGACCGGGTCGCGCGGCTGTGGGACAACCGCCCGGTCCGAGCGGTGATGAACGCCGAGCCGACCTACGAGGAGACCGTGCGGCCCGGCAACGGAGCCGGCTGGTGGCAGGGTCACGAGGCCTGGAGCAACCTGTGCGCGGGCGGGACGATGGGCGTCGGGTACGGCGCGGGCAGTCTGTGGCAGTGGCGGATCCGCCTCGACGAGCCCGGCTTCCATCGCTACTTCCTGGCCCAGGACGCGGGCTGGCGGGAGGCCCTGGACTTCGAGGGCAGCCGCTACGTCGGACTGGTCGGCAAGATCCTGGCCGGGCTGCCGACGACCAACCTGGAGCCGTCCTGGGATCTCTGTCTCACCACCCGCGGTCTGGTGGACCCCGGCGTGCTGTGGATCGGCTACGCCGAGCACGGTGGTCGCTGGGATATCCGGGACGCGG
>DASQVF010000101.1:0-6738 GCA_035640915.1 Propionibacteriaceae bacterium | reverse complement strand
GGTGGCCCGGAGGCACTGGCCGAGTTCCTGGCCCTGGCCCGGCTGCCCGTCGACACCGACGTGCTGGGGCCGGTCGGGCTCGAGCCGTCGCCGAGCGACGAGCCGGTGCACCGGCTCACCCTGCGGGCACCGCGTACGGCGGGGCGGGCCCTGGTGCGGGCCGTTTCGGAGGTCGCGGCGATCCGCAGTGCCCGGAAGAGCGACGGCGCCCTGCGGGTGGTCGTCGACCCGGTCGGCCTGGGGTGACGGGTGACGCGCCCTAGACTCCCCGGGTGCGTGTCGTGTTCGCCGGAACTCCCGAGGTCGCAGTTCCGTCCCTGGACGCCCTGCTGGCGTCCCGCCACGAGGTCGTCGCCGTCTGCACCCGGCCGGACGCCCCGAGCGGGCGGGGCAAGCGGCTGAGCGCCAGCCCGGTGGCGGAGCGGGCGGCGGCCGCAGGCCTGGAGACGCTCAAGCCGAAGCGGCCGCGGGACCCGGAGTTCGTCGCCCGGCTCGCCGAGATCGCACCCGACTGCTGCCCGGTGGTGGCCTACGGCGCGCTGCTGCCCCAGTCCGTGCTGGACATCCCGCCCCAGGGTTGGGTCAACCTGCACTTCTCCCTGCTGCCGGCCTGGCGCGGCGCGGCGCCGGTGCAGCGGGCGATCCTGGCCGGGGACGAGGTCACCGGTGCGACGACCTTCCGGATCGTGCTGGAGCTGGACGCCGGCCCCACCTTCGCCAGCATCACCGAGCCCATCCGGCCCGCCGACACCTCCGGCGACCTGCTCGGTCGGCTGGCGGTCGGCGGGGCGGAGCTGCTGGTGCGCACCTTGGACGGGATCGAGGACGGCACCCTGACGGCCGTGCCCCAACCGGAAGGCCCGACCAGCTACGCGCCCAAGCTGGAGGTCACCGACGCCCGGATCTCCTGGACCGAGCCCGCCGACGTGGTGGACCGGCTGATCCGCGGCTGCACTCCGTCGCCCGGTGCATGGACGACCTTCCGCGGGGACCGGTTCAAGATCAACTCGGCGCGCATCGCGGCCAGCCACCTGCCGCCCGGGATCCTGGAGGTGACCAAGTCCGCTGTCCGGGTGGGAACCGCCACCCGGGCGCTGGAGCTGGGGCAGGTGCAGGCGCAGGGCAAGAAGCCCATGGCCGCCGCCGACTGGGCCCGCGGGGTCAGCTTCGACGGCCAGCCGGCACTCGGCACCTGAGGTGCCCCCCACTCCGGACCGGGCGCGGCGGCTGGCGTTCGACGCGCTGCGCCGGGTGAACGGCGAGGGTGCCTATGCGAACTTGGCGCTGGCCGAGCTGCTCGACGCCCGCCAGCTGCCGGCCCGGGACGCCGCCTTCGCCACCGAGCTGGTCGCCGGCACCTGTCGGGCTCAGGGCACCTACGACCTGGTCCTGTCCGCGGCGGCCGGCCGCCCGACCAGCTCACTGCAGCCGGCCGTGCTGGACCTGCTCCGCCTCGGCTGCCATCAGCTCCTGGCCACCCGGGTGCCGGCGCACGCGGCTGTCGCCGCCACGGTGGACCTGGCTGGGGCGACCGTCGGCCGCCGCGTCACCGGTCTGGTGAACGCCGTGCTCCGTCGGGTCGCCGAGCATGACCTGGCCGGCTGGGTGGACCGGCTCACCGAGGGCCAGGACGAGCGGGACCGACTCGCCGTCGCGACCTCGCACCCGCGCTGGATCGTCGACGCCATCGCCGACCGGTTGCCGGAGTCGGAGCTGGAGACGGCGCTGCGGGCCGACAACGGCTCCGCGCCGGTCCATCTCGCGGTCCGGCCCGGTCTGGCCGAGGTCGGCGAGCTGGCCGCCGCGGGTGCGGAGCCCGGCCGCTACTCGCCCTACGCCGCCCGCTGGTCCGGTAACCCGGCGGACCTCCCCGCCGTACGCGAGGGCCGGGCCGGTGTCCAGGACGAGGGCTCCCAGCTGGTTGCCGACGCGCTGGTGCGCGTCGAGGCACCCGCCGGGCCGTGGCTGGACATGTGCGCGGGGCCGGGCGGCAAGACCGCGCTGCTGGCCGGGCTGGTCGGTCCTGACGCGCTGCTGGTCGCTACCGAGGTCGCTCCCCATCGAGCTGCGCTGGTCCGACAGGCCGTCCGGGCCTATCCGTCGCCGCCGCCGGTGCTGGTTGCCGACGGGACCCGGCCCCCGTGGCGACCCGCCACCTTCGCCCGCGTGCTGGTCGACGCGCCTTGCACTGGGCTGGGGGCGCTGCGGCGCCGTCCGGAGTCCCGCTGGCGACGGCAACCGGCCGACGTGGAGCCGCTGCACCGCCTGCAGCTCGCCCTGCTCGCCAGCGCTGTGGACAGCACCGTTCGGGGCGGGATGGTGGGCTACGTCACCTGCTCACCGCACCGCCGGGAGACGGTCGACGTGGTGGCGGAGACCCTGGCCGGGCGCGACGACGTGGAGGTGGTGCCGGCCGGCCGGCTGCTGCCCGCCACGATCGAGGACGCGACGATCGGCGACTTCGTGCAGCTGTGGCCGCACCGGCACGGCACGGACGCGATGTTCGCGGCGTACCTGCGGCGGCGCGGCTAGCGGCTCGGCGCGACGCCGTTACAGTCGTCCCGTGGCCCCGCGCATCATGCCCAGCCTGCTGTCCGCCGACTTCGCCAACCTGCAGGCGGCCGTGGAGTCGGTGCCCAGCGCGGATGGGTTGCACGTGGACGTGATGGATTACCACTTCGTGCCGAACCTCACGCTCGGCCTGCCCGTCGTCGAGGCGATGCGGAAGGTCACCGCCGCGATGCTCGACATCCACCTGATGATCGAGCAGCCCGACCGCTGGGCCCCGGCGTACGCGGAGGCGGGCGCGGAGTCGGTCACCTTCCACGTCGAGGCCGCCGCGGCGCCCGTCCGGCTGGCCCGGGAGCTGCGGCGGCGTGGCGCCCGCGCGGCCATGGCCCTCAAGCCCGCCACGCCGATCGAGCCCTACGCGGACCTGCTGCCCGAGCTGGACATGGTGCTGATCATGACCGTCGAGCCGGGCTTCGGCGGCCAGCAGTTCCTCGACCTCTGCCTGCCGAAGATCCGACGGACCCGGGCCCTGCTGGACAAGGTGGGTGGCGACATCTGGCTGGAGATCGACGGCGGTGTCTCGGCCTCGACCATCGAGCGCTGCGCCGAGGCCGGCGTGGACACGTTCGTGGCCGGCTCGTCGGTGTTCGGTGGCGACGACCCGGACGCCACCGTCAAGCAACTCCGTGAGCAGGCGGCGGCGGCCCGACCCGCCTGACCGGTCTGGACCCGGCGGCGAGTTCACGGCATGGTGGTGACATGTCGTCGCGACGCCCACCCCGGCCCGAGATCGTCGGCCCCGCCCTGCTCGCTCACATCGTGATGACCGCCCTGGTCTGGCGAGACATCGGCCGCCGCGACCCCGCCGAGCTGCGGGGCGGCAAGAACCTCTGGCGGCTGCTGACGGCGATCAACACCGGCAACCACCTGCTCTACTGGCTGGTGGGCCGGCGTCGGTCCTAGGTCGTCCCGCGCCGCAGGTAGCGCTCGAACTCGGCGGCGATCGCCTCACCGCTCGCCTCGGGCAGCTCGGTCGCGTCCTGCTGCTGCTCCAGGCTCGCGACGTACTCGGCCACCTCGGCGTCCTCCGCGGCCAGCTCGTCCACTCCGCGCTCCCAGGCTCGGGCCAGCTCCGGCAGCTCACCCCGGTCGAGGTCCACGCCGAGCAGCTCCTCGAGGGCGGTCAGCAGGGCGAGGGTCCCCTTCGGGCAGGACGGGTGCGACACGTAGTGCGGGATCGCGGACCACAGCATCAGCACCTGCACACCGGCCCGGGTCAAGGTGTCGGACAGCACCCCGACGATCCCCGTCGGACCCTCGTAGGTCGACGGCGCCAGCCCCAGCTTGGTCATCAGCTGCCGGTCCCCGGTCGAGGTCGACACCGGGATCGGCCGGGTGTGCGGGGTGTCGGCGAGCAGGGAGCCCAGCAGGTGCACCCGCTTCGCGTTGGCCGAGCTCAGGGCCGAGGCCAGCAGCGTGGCGAACTGACGCCAGCGCAGGTTCGGCTCCAGCCCGAGGATCAGAACCAGGTCGCGGCCGTCCGGCAGCGAGGAGATCTTCAGCTCCGTCGTCGGCCAGCTGATGTCCCGCTGCCCGTCCAGGCCCAGGTGCACCCGCGGTCGGTTGACCTGGAAGTCGTAGAAGTCGTCCGGATCGAGGGCGAAGACGGGCTCGGCCCCGTAGGCCTCCTCCAGGTGCTCGACCACCCCGGTCGCCGAGCTGCCCGCGTCGTTCCAGCCGCCGAAGGCAGCGACGACCACGGGGTCGACCAGGTCGCGTAGGTCGCGCACGGTCCGCGGCTCGCCGTTGGACATGCGCTTCACTGTAGTCGGCGTTCGCGGCGGCCGATGCGCCCTGAGCCTGTCGAAGGGCCTTCGAGGAGCTCAGACCGCAAAGTCCTCACATGCTGGTAATGCCCCGGAGCGCCGTCCCGCGGCACTATTCTCGGCAGGTGCCGAATGATCTTCGATCGGTCCTGTCGCGACGCGTGGTGATCGCGGACGGGGCCATGGGCACCATGCTGCAGAGCTACGACCTCTCGCTGGCCGACTTCGACGGGCACGAGGGCTGCAACGAGGTGCTCAACCGCACCCGGCCCGACGTCGTGCGCGCCATCCACGACGCCTATTTCCAGGCCGGCGTGGACGCGGTGGAGACCAACACCTTCGGCGCCAACCTCTCCGCACTGGGGGAGTACGGCATCGCCGACCGGATCTTCGACCTCTCGGCCGCCGCAGCCCGGATCGCCCGGGACTCCGCCGACGCCTTCGCCACGCCGGAGCGTCCCCGTTTCGTGCTCGGCAGTGTCGGGCCGGGGACCAAGCTGCCGACCCTCGGCCACGTCGGCTACGCCGCCCTGCGGGACGCCTACCAGGCCCAGGTCGAGGGCCTGCTCAGCGGCGACATCGACGCCGTGCTGGTCGAGACGTCCCAGGACCTGCTGCAGACCCGGGCGGCCACGCTGGGGGCCAAGCGGGCGCTGGCCCACGCCGGTCGTGACCTGCCGGTCATCGTCCACGTCACCGTGGAGACCACCGGGACCATGCTGCTGGGCACCGAGATCGGGGCCGCGCTGACCGCGCTGGAGCCGCTCGGGATCGACCTGATCGGCCTCAACTGCGCCACCGGCCCGGCCGAGATGAGCGAGCACCTGCGGCACCTGTCCCGCTACGCCTCGATCGGGGTGAGCTGCATGCCGAACGCGGGACTGCCCCAGCTGACCGCCGACGGTGCGCACTACCCGCTCAAGCCGGTCGAGCTGGCCGACGCCCTGGAGCAGTTCGTCGCAGAGTTCGGGCTGGGCCTGGTCGGCGGCTGCTGCGGCACCGGTCCGGAGCACCTCCGCCGGGTGGTCGAGCGACTCGAGGACTCGGCACCGGTGCCGCGTACGCCGACCCACGTCCCCGCCGCCTCGTCGCTGTACGCGGAGGTGCCGTTCCGGCAGGACACCAGCTACCTGTCGATCGGCGAGCGGACCAACGCCAACGGGTCGAAGGCGTTCCGCGAGGCGCTGCTGGAGGAGCGGTGGGACGACTGCGTGGACATCGCCCGGGGCCAGATCCGCGACGGCGCCCACCTGCTGGACCTGAACGTGGACTACGTCGGCCGCGACGGGGCCGCCGACATGCGGGCCCTCGCCTCCCGCTTCGCCACCGCGTCGACGCTGCCGATCGTGCTCGACTCCACCGAGCCGGCCGTCCTGCAGGCCGGCCTAGAGGCGCTCGGCGGCCGGGCGGTGGTCAACTCGGTCAACTACGAGGACGGCGACGGACCGGACTCGCGGTTCGCCCGGATCATGAGGCTGGTCGCCGAGCACGGCGCGGCGGTGATGGCGCTGACCATCGACGAGGAGGGCCAGGCCCGCACCTGCGAGTGGAAGGTACGGGTCGCCGACCGGATCGTCGACGACCTGGTGACCAACTGGGGGATGCGAACCAGCGACATCCTCATCGACTGCCTGACGTTCCCGATCGCCACCGGCCAGGAGGAGACCCGGCGCGACGGCATCGAGACCATCGAGGCCATCCGGGAGGTCAAGCGCCGCCACCCTGAGGTGCAGACCACGCTGGGCCTGTCCAACATCTCCTTCGGGCTGAACCCGGCTGCCCGGGTGGTGCTCAACTCGGTGTTCCTGAACGAATGCATCGATGCCGGGCTGGACTCGGCCATCGTGCACGCGGCCAAGATCGTGCCGATGGCCCGGATCCCCGACGAGCAGCGCGAGGTCGCCCTGGACCTGGTCTACGACCGGCGCCGCGAGGACTACGACCCGCTGCAGCGGTTCCTCGAGCTGTTCGAGGGGGTCACCACCGCCGACACCAAGGCGGAGCGGGCGGCCGAGCTGGCGAAGCTCCCGGTCGCGGAGCGGCTGCAGCGCCGGATCGTCGACGGTGAGGGCAAGGGTCTCGGCGAGGACCTCGAGCTCGCACTGGCCGAGAAGCCCGCACTGGACATCATCAACGCCGACCTGCTGGCCGGGATGAAGGTCGTCGGGGAGCTGTTCGGGTCCGGGCAGATGCAGCTGCCGTTCGTGCTGCAGTCGGCCGAGGTGATGAAGTCGGCGGTGGCCTACCTGGAGCCGTACCTGGAGAAGGTCGACTCACGGGGCAAGGGCACCATCGTGCTCGCCACCGTCAAGGGCGACGTGCACGACATCGGCAAGAACCTCGTCGACATCATCCTGACCAACAACGGCTACACCGTGGTCAACCTGGGGATCAAGCAGCC